>CAZCLD010000006.1:0-41454 GCA_964499425.1 uncultured Candidatus Peribacteria bacterium
GTTTGCCAGCTAGGTTTTTTGCGTGCGCGTGCAGAAATACTACGCTTTCTTTGGTAAGCAGGAATGTTGAGGGTGTTTGGCTCTTCCATGAGGAATTATATTTCGTTTGTATTTTAGCATATTTATGATTTCATTCTTAGTTTTTTTAGTATTGTCTGTAGTTCGACTTGTCCAAGGCTTCTTGCAATTCTGTATGTGCTGGTTGGTTTTGTGTAGTTTTTTATTCTATTTTCTTTGATTGCTTTTATGATGGAGTTGATCTCTTTTGGGGAGTTGATTTCGGTGAAACCTAAGTCTAAATAATCCAAAACATGGCAATCAGATGTTGCGATAAGGGGTTTTGAGTATTTTTGGCTGATTTGTTCTGACTTTTTATTGAAGTTGATTAGCTTGGTATAAGCCCAGCTATACTCTATAGCATCAAAGCAATCGATATTCTCTTTTAGTTTTCTTCCTAACCCTGGTCCTGGGAAAAAGGGATGAGCTGCGATAATTAGAGAGTTTGGATGAGACGTACGATATTGCTTAAGTTTGTCGAATGTGTCGACCTTGAGTATTTGTTTGTCTATGTTGATCCCTAGAATGTGTTTTTTCCTGATATCGAATTCGATCCCTGGAATCAGGAGAATCCCTTTCTTCTTTGCATATTCTTGAAGTTTTTGGTCGAAGACTATTGTTTTGTGACACGTAATGGATAGAACTTCATAGTTTAGGGAAGAAGCACGATCGATGAGTTGAAAGGCTGTGAAGTTAATTTCGTCCTCTGGATCTCCATGGACGTGAGTATGTAATTGACACTTAAGCATAGGGTCTACTCTGTAATCTCGTCGATAGCCTCTTTCGCGTCTTTGACTTTATCTACGGCGGTGTTTATGTCGTCTATGGTCTCCTCTGCTTTAGCCTTGGTCTCATTTATTTTGTCTGAGACTTCTCCTACTTCCTCAACTACGTTGTCGTAAGAGTTTTGGATGTCTTCTCCTATCTCTACTGCTCCTTCTTTAATTCCGCAGGCAGTTAGGAGTCCTAAGGAGATTATTATTGTAATTATATTTTTCATCGTTCTCTGGTAAAGATCTTTTTAAAGTTACCGTCGAATTTTCCAAGAAAATTCTTCATATCGAGGACCTCGTTTTGGGAGATCCCATTATGTGTTCTTGCGTCGTGTTTTTTGATTTTGACCTCTGCGGCTAGCATTACTGTCACTATTGTAGAGCAAGAGCATTTGGGGCATTTCATTTCAAAAAGTCCCTCTGTTTTGGTTGTAGCAATCAAATTAACACTCTTTCCAGTGTATTTAGCTTTGCACTGTACACACTTAGAAGTCTTAGTGAGGTGGTTGACTGCGCTCTTTATTTCGTCAAAATTCATGGGTTTATACTTATTTTTTTAATCCTTCTTGAATTCTTTTAAGAGATTCTTCTTTTCCTAGTGCCCAAGCGAGTTCGAATACTCCTGGGGAAAATTGTAGTCCACTCAAGGCGGCTCTTAGGGGCCAAAACACTTGTCCATTCTTTACTTCTAGCCTCTCGACGGTCTTTTTTAGGCTCTCTTGGAGTGAATCTAGGGTCCAATTATCCAAATTCTCTAAGTCTTCGATGCTTGCCTTTAGTGATGAATAAGCCTGATTCAAGTCTACTCTCATTTTTTCATGAGTCAATAACTCTTTTTCGTATTTTGGCAAGTGGTAGTAGAATTCCAGATTTTCTTTTGTCTCTTTTGGGTTACGTAGTATTTTCTCTTCAATGGTAACAAGAGCCTTGAGTAGCTTATCTTTGTCATTTTTAAACTGATCAGGTGTGTGCTCGTTACACATTTCTAGTAGCATTTCACCTCATTTGTTGAGGAATTGGTCTTCTTTTTCTTGAGATGAGAAGTGATATCTGAATTGATCTTTGCGCGGCTGCTCGATTTTGCAATTTCCATCAATTTTGTGTGCAAGTTCTTCTAATGTTTCCTGAAATCTCTTTTTTTGCCAGCGCCAATTGAACCAATCTAGCTTTTCTAGATTGAACACTGCTCCTGATTTATGAACTTTGCTTAGTTGAAAAATCTCTTTCAAGTGTTCCAGGGTATATATCTCGTTTTCATCTCCGCTACCTGGATGCCAGCCTAGGAAAACAACAAAATTTATGATTGCTTCACGGGAGTATCCTTCTTTTATGTAATCTTCTACAGCGATGTGTCCCTGTCTTTTGGAGAGTTTGGTTTTGTCGGGGTTTAGGAGTAGGGGTAGATGTGCGAATTGTGGCGGATCCCAGCCAAAAGCCTGGTAAAGAGCTAGATGTTTTGGGGTAGAGGGGAGCCATTCTTCACCTCGGATTACGTGGGTGATTCCCATTAAGTGGTCATCTACAACGTTTGCTAAGTGGTATGTGGGGAATCCGTCTGATTTGACTAGGACTTGGTCGTCTATTATTTTGCCGTGGAACTGGACATTTCCACGTATTAAATCTTTAAATTTAATTGATTCATAAGGGATTTTTTGTCGAATTACGTGAGATTCTCCTGCGTCGATTTTGGCTTTGACTTCAGATTCTGGAAGTTCTAGGCATTTGCGGTCATACATTGTTGCTTGCTTGTTTGCTTTTTGACGATCTCTCATTTCGTCTAGTCGCTCTTTGGTGCAAAAACAACGGTATGCATGGCCGGATTTTAGTAATTTTTCAATGTGTTCTTTGTAGATTTCTGTTCTATCTGATTGTATATAAGGGCCGTTTTCTCCTTTTTCTGGTCCTTCATCGTATTCTAGGCCTATCCATTCTAGAGTTTTGAGGAGATTTTCTTGTGCACCTTTAACAAATCGTTCTTGATCTGTGTCTTCGATTCTAAGAATGAACTCTCCCTCGTTTTTTCGTGCAAAAAGATAGCAATATAGGGCGGTTCTTAGTCCACCCACATGAAGATATCCTGTTGGAGATGGTGCGAAGCGTGTTTTGATCATTGCGAGGATTATAACTGGTTTTTGCCACTTACTCTAGGCAAAAAGCTTATTTTTAGATATATTTCTAGGGTCTGTAAACAACTGTATGGTCACAAGGCGTAAAAGAAAAACTACTAGTAGAACGAGAGCTCGTCGGACTTATCGTCGCTCTAAAAGAAAGTCACTGAAAATTAAGGTGAAGCCTTCAATTGCACGTGAGATTTGGGCCGTGATTTATTTTGCGATTGGTGTTTTGACTATTTTGAGTATTCAGGGAGGACTGGGAATTATTGGGGACGCTTGGATTAGGTTCTTAAATCCTATTTTTGGATGGGGTGTTTATATAGTTCCGGCGGTTTTTTTGCTCCTTTCTACTATGTTGTTTTTCTCGAAGAAGTTGCATTTGGGTGGATCACGAGTTTTGGGAGTATTCCTATTTGTAAGCTCTATTTTGAGTGTTCTGCATTTGTCTGTTCCTATTGAGAAAATCCATGATTTTGCTGTTGTTGGAAAATATGGGGGTTACGTTGGTTTTGTTACTAACTTTATTCTGTTGGAGGTTTTGAGTATTGGAAGGATTGGTGCGACGATTATATTTGTTGCGACTTTTTTGGTCTCTTTACTTCTGATTTTTGAGGTTTCTTTGCGTGATATCTGGCGTTTGATGATTCCAGAAATTAGAATTGAAAGGGGTGATAAGGCGAGCAAGAAGGATAGAAAACACAAGAAAATTGAGGAAAATGAGGAGGTTGAGCAGCCTATTATGATCCGAAAATCTTTGATTAATAAGGAAAAGGATGTGATTTATGAAGATGAGGAAGAAGGGGCTGATCCTATTGTGATTGATGAGAAAAAAGCTAAGGGTGTAGAAGCGTCTTTGACTGAAAATGAGAAAAAAACAGAAGAAGCTGAGTATGAGTGGGAATTTCCTTCTTTAGATTTGTTGAAGAAGGGGAGTAGTACTGTTTCGGTGGAGGACGATGTCCTAAAGTCCAATGCTGACAAGATAAAGAAAAAGCTGATACAGTTTGGAATTGATGTGAAGATGCATGAAATCAATGTTGGGCCAACTGTTATTCAATATACTTTGAAGCCACATGAAGGGGTAAAGCTTTCCAAGATTACAGGTTTAAAAAATGACATTGCTTTGGCACTAGCTGCTGAAAGAGTGCGTATAGAAGCTCCAATTCCGGGAAAATCTTTTGTTGGCATTGAAGTGCCAAATTCTTATAGGGCTACTGTTCATTTGCGTGAAATTTTAGAGGAGGAGGTGTTTACTGCTTCTAAGTCTAAGTTGACTTTGCCACTTGGCCGTAATGTTTCTGGTAAGCCTATGGTTGCAAATCTGGAAATCATGCCTCATTTGTTGATTGCAGGTGCAACGGGTAGTGGTAAATCGGTTGCTGTTAATGCGTTTTTGACTTCTTTGCTTTATCAAAATTCTCCAAAAGACTTAAAGCTAATTTTGATTGATCCTAAAAGGGTTGAGTTGAGGGCTTATAATAGTATTCCTCATTTATTGAGTCCTGTGATACAGGATCCTGAGAAGGCTGCGATTAGTTTGCGCTGGGTTGTTTCGGAAATGACCAGGCGTTATGGTGAGCTCTCTGATCATAAGGTTAGAAATATACAGGAATTTAATGATCTGAAGGATGTAAATAATTTGCCGAGAATTGTTGTAGTAGTGGATGAATTGGCTGATTTAATGATGGCTGCTGGAAAGGAGGTGGAGGCTTCGATTTGTCGGATTGCACAGATGGCTAGAGCGGTTGGTATTCACTTAATTATTGCTACCCAGAGGCCTTCTGTGGATGTGATTACTGGTCTTATTAAGGCTAATATCCCAGCTCGTATTGCGTTTGCTGTTAGTAGCCAGATTGATTCGCGAACTATTATTGATGGCATTGGAGCAGAGGATCTGCTTAGTAGGGGAGATATGTTGTATTTGCCGACCGGTAAGAATAAGCCTGTGCGTATTCAGGGGATATTTGTTACGACTGAGGAAGTTGAGCGTGTGACGAATAGAGTAAAGCTAACTATAGAGCCTGAATATGACGATGATATTACGTCGCTTGCGACTGCTAAGCAGAGTCTGACAGGAGTTCCTGACTCTAAAGCTGGTGCTAGTGAAGACAACATGTATGAGGCAGCTTTTATTCTCGTTAAAGAGTCTCGTAAAGCATCTGCTTCTTTGTTGCAGAGGCGTCTTAAAGTCGGTTATGCAAGGGCTGCGCGCTTAATAGATCTTCTAGAAGAGAATGGGGTGGTAGGGCCGGCTGATGGAGCTAAACCTAGGAAGATTTTGGTGGATTAGATCTTTAATTTGCACCTAAATCACCGGAGAGGTCGTTTCTAGCTTGGTTGTTCATTGTTTCCAATCTTTCGTGTAGATCAAGATTGTATAGGGCAACTGCCTGAAGTCTCATGAGATTTTCTGAGTATGTTGATGCTTGTTGTTCTGACATCCCTTCGTGTTCTTTAAGAATTGTTATCCAGGTGTTGATAGCTAAATTACCTTCTTCTCCAATTTCTCCGTTTTCTGCATTTGTTAGCAATAATTTGTATTCTGAAATTTGCTTGGCTACTTCTATCTCTGCTTTTGCAGCATCAAACAAGATTGCGTCTGTTAATGCTAGTGCGATTGCTTCTAGTTTTTTTAGTTTTGATTCTACTTCTTTGGGTGGGAATTTTTCAATTAGATGCTTTGCAAGCTTCTCTTCTTCCGGAATATCGCCACTAACTTCATTTGTAACGTGAACGAGCTCATCGATTGTGTCAAAAGTGTCACTAGCTAGTTTCTTGAAAAACTTTTTTGGTCTTTTCCGGGGTTTCTGCCGAGGACTTTTCTTTATATCAGGTGTTGAGGTATAAGCTTCAAATTTTGAATCTTCGTCTTCGAAAAGATCATCTACATCTACCCAAGCTTCTGGATTCTTTCTTTCTGACATTTTTGTTCTTATTTGGCTTTATTATACCATTTCTTGCTGTTTATTTCAATTTGCTAGACCCCTTCGAGAGCGGTTTCAAGCATGCTGAGTCCAACGAAGAATAGTATTGCTCCGGCGATCAGTGTGATTAGCATTCCCCAAGTAACTATGCGCAATCGTGTACCTTTTTCTATGTAGTAGAATCCTGAAAAAATCAGAAGAATACATACAATAAGTGCAATCCAGATGCCGAAATCAGGGAAGAGCTGAGTTGAGAATGCGAAAATTGCACTTAGTATGAAAACTCCCAGTAGGATGAGGGTGAATTTTGTAAGGATGTTGTCCTTGCGAATCTCTTTTTTGACGATTTTTACTTCCATTTACTTAAAATATTCAACAGCGTTCTTGAATATCTTAAGTCCATCACCATCTTTTGGCAAATCTTTACCTTCTCGGATTAACTTTTCCTTTTTTAGTTCCCAGCCTTCTTCATTCTCAAAGCTGTAGAAGCGTTCGGGATGTGGCATCATGCCGAGTATGCGGCCGGAGGGGTCACATACACCTGCAATGTCATCAATTGCACCATTTGGATTGTAGGGGAACTGCCCGTTTGCGGGTGAGCCATCATCATGTACATATTTGAAGGCGATTTGATCATTTTCTTTCATTTTTTCTAGAATTTCTGTGTTGGTATAGAAATTACCTTCTCCGTGCGCAATTGGTACATGGAAGAGGTCCATGTTACGAGTCCAGATACACTTATTAGACGCGTTTTTTAGCCAGATCCAGCGGCATTCTAGGCGTGCTTTTTTGTTGTGCATTAATGCTGCCTGGCGGGTGCCGCAGGGCTCTTTCTCATCTTTGTTGTTTGCAGGTATTAATCCGAGATTTGCAATAATTTGCATACCATTACAAATGCCGATAATTAATTTGTCTTCTTGGGCGAATTTGAAAATTTCATCCTCAAGATTGTTACGTATTTTATTGGCGACTGCATTTCCTGCCCCGGTATCATCTGCGTATGAGAATCCTCCAGGGAAAGCCATGATTTGGTAGTCTGCAAGTTTCTTGCTGCCATCAATTAGGTCGTTGATGTGGACAATTTCAGCTTGTGATCCCGTGTGTTGAAAGCATTTAGATGTCTCTTCCTCACAATTTATACCATATCCAGTAATTACTATAGTTTTGGGTTTCGTTTTCATTATTTTAATGTTTAGGAGACTTCGCTTCGTCTCTACCATTTTGAGAAAGTTTTACGATAGTGGTCTTCCAGTGTAGGAATGTTAGTTTTGATCAAATCTTTGATTGTGAAATTTTGGTCTTCAGTGGTTACCCCGATTTTCTGGTGTAGTCTATCGAAATGTTCTTCGAATTCTTTTTGGCGTTTTGGATCTATTGTTACTATGAATCGGGATTGTGATTCAGAGAAAAGATAGTAGTCCTCACGGAAAGGTAGTTTCCCTAGATCTAAATCCATTCCGAGTTGTCCAGCAATTGCCATTTTTGCTAGTGCGATGCCTATTCCTCCTTGGTTTGGGCTCAAGGCAGAAGAAATAAGGCGTTTTTCTGTCGCATCCGCAAATTTTTCGTAGAGGACCTTTGCTTTTTCAGCATTTACTTGTGGTATTGAATTGCCAATCAAATTGTGATGATCCAAGTATTCGCTTCCGCCGAGTTCTTCCTTTGTTTCTCCAAGAATATAAACTAAATCCCCGGGGATTTTTGGGTCGAGTGATATTGATTTTGTTATATCAGAGATGATTCCTATTGAGGAAATGAGGAGAGTTGGAGGTACTGATATTTTGATTGCTTCTCCTTCTTTGTTGAATCCCTTGAAATCGTTAAACATTGAGTCTTTTCCAGAAATGTAAGGGGTGCCGTATACAACTGCATAGTCGTAGCAGGCTTGTGCCGCGGCTTTTAGTTCACCGAGTCTTTGTTCTTCGTTTGAGCTGCACCAGCAAAAGTTGTCCATTAAGGCGAGATGGTTGAGTGTTCCTCCTGTTGCGATTATGTTTCTGATTGCTGTATCTATGGCGCATGCTGCCATGTGATATGTGTCGATGAAAGAATAGTTAGCGTTGATTCCTTGGGAACAGATGATTCCCTTGGAGCTTTCGGGAAAAGGTTTGGTTACTGAGCTCATGGCATTTACGCGGCCTTTTCCCTGGAGTGGTTTAACGACTGATCCGCCTTGTACATTGTGGTCGTATTGGGTTGTTATGAATTCGTAGCTTGCTATGTTGGGACGCTCGAGCATTTGATGTAATGCGTTTGTCAAATCTGGAACACCAAAGTCGGGATCTTTATGTTTGGTCTTTTTGTAGACGGTTTTAAGTGTCTTTGGGGGTAGTCCGTCGTGGAGGAAATCCATTTCAAGGTCCATGATTGTTTCACCAGTGTGGTTTACGATGCATCTTTTTTCATCTGTAAATTCTCCAATAACTTTTGATTCGACTCCTCTTTTTGTCATGAGCTCTTGAAACTTTTCTAACTTATCTGCCGGTACTGCAAGAGTCATTCTTTCCTGTGATTCGCTGATCCAAATCTTCCAAGGCTCTAAATTAGGATATTTGAGAGGTACTTTTTCTAGATCTACAACGCAACCACCGCATTCTTTGGCCATTTCTGCAACTGAGCATGATATCCCACCAGCTCCACAATCTGTGATTGAGTTGTACAGTCCAAGATCGCGTGCTTCTTTGACTATGGCGTCAGAGAGCTTTTTCTGTGTTATTGGATCTCCAATTTGGACTGCTGTTGCAGGGCTTCCTGTTGATAGTGCTTCTGAGGAAAAGGTTGCTCCGTGGATCCCGTCTTGTCCTACTCTTCCGCCTATCACAACTACTTTGTCGCCTGGTTTTGCAGATTTCTCTGAGCTTGGTTTTCCGTTGATTTCCTTAGGTATCAAACCAACTGTGCCAACAAAAATTAGTGGTTTACCTTTGTAATCTTTGTGAAAGAGGACAAATCCTTGTGGAGTTGGTATGCCGCTATTGTTCCCACCAGAATTTACACCCTCGACTACGCCCTCAAGGATCCTTTTTGGTGAGAGCATGGGGTTTGTTAGCTCTTTGTCTCGATAGATTGGCTCACTATCGTCGGGGAGTCCTACGCAAAACCCATATTTATTAATAATTGGTTTCGCTCCCAATCCATATCCAATACAATCACGATTTACACCGACTATCCCTGTTATTGATCCCCCGAATGGATCTAAGGCCGAAGGGCTGTTGTGTGTTTCTGCTTTATCGGTGATTACCCAATTCTCATCGAATACAATTCCGCCAGAATTGTCGGAAAACACTGAGACACAAAAGTCTTTATCTCCTTTTGCTTTACGTATTTCTTGGGTAGCTTTTTTTATGTAGCCTTTGTATAGGCCCTCTTCATTATCATCGATTTTTGCTGCAAAAATGGTGTGTTTGCAGTGTTCAGACCAGGTTTGTGCTAAGGATTCAAGCTCTATGTCAGTTGGATTTCGACCTTCTTTTTGGAAGTAGGCCTTGATTGTTTCTAGATAATCTTTTTCTAGAGCGAGTGGTCCTCGACGAGTGCCATCTTCGTTGGGGATGCCTTCTTTTCCTAGTTTTAATAACTCTTCTTTAGGAATATTGAGATTGACTTCATCTGCTTGAGGGTGAGATTTGAGATGAACTTTGGGGACTACAGTGTCCATTCCTCGTTCTTCTGCAAATTTACTGTGTTCTTTGATGAATATGCTTTGAATCAGGTCGTTAGCAAGGGCTTTTCCAATTTTTTCGGTGTCCTCCTTGTTGATGTTTCCCTTAATGAGAATGAGAGTAGAGCTGTGAACACTTTCCAGGTTCTCAAATTCTGTTTTGAGAAGTTCTTCGATGCTTTCTTTTGCGGTGTTGGCGACGTTATCTGTTACTCCGGGAAGAAAACCAATCTCGAGTGCAAAATCAAAGCTGGATTGATCGTGGTCATCAATGCGATAATCTTGAGTTACTGGGTTTGAAAGCATCTGTGCCACTGCTTTGATCTCTGATTCCTTCAAATCTTTGTTGAGTGTATATACCTCAATTACTTTTGCGCTTGATACATCAAATCCGAGGCCGCGTATTTTTTCCTGCATTACCAGCGATTTGGAGTCGTTAACAGTGGTGAAAACTTCGATTCGGTGTGCCATTTATGAGTTATGAGATGCCCTTCGTCTTGAAGATAACATCAAGCGAAGGCTATGGCAAGAGCCTAAAAAATGGTATAATACCGGGACATGTCTATAGCTCAACCACACATAGAAGGATCTGATGGACTCAAATTTTTTCAACCAGAGCAGGTTGAGGATTTGGTGTTGGAAGCTGAAACTTTAAATGATAGGTATCAGAGTTTTGAAGGTGAAGTTAAGGAGGTCTTTTTGAAAAGAGGAATTTCCAGTTTGGAGCAAATTGTTTTGAAGTTGCCGCCTATTTTTCAGGATGATATGGATGCGTTTGTTGATAATATGAAATTTTTTGAAGCGAAAATTGTTGGAGAATTTGGTGCCTTGAATGATCTTGCCATTGAAAGCGAGACTAGATTTTCTGAATTGAAGAGAGAACTGGATTCTGTGAAAGCCAAATTTGCAAGGGATGAGCTTGAGCTTGAAAGGCAGATCTTGCGGTTGAATGACGAAATTGATGCTTTGGATAAAAAATACCAAGAGATTTCGACGAGAATGGAGGCGTTGGGAAGAAAAATGTTCGTATGGAAGAAAGGCGCAAAAAGGGAGGGGATTAGAATAGAAGGATCGAAGATTTTTAAGAAAAGGAGAGCTAAGAAAAAACAGCGTAGTGCGAGGCAGTCTGAAAAAAATGCCTTGCAACATGATTTTGACGAGGAAGGATATCGCCTGGGACGTAAAATTGATTTGTCAGAAGAGGAGTTTATAAGTAGAAAAGTGGCTGTTTCGGAAATGCTTCTAAGACTTTTGGATGAATTGAGGCATCTTATGGAGACTATTTTAAAATCTTTGAAGTATCTAGAGAATGGGGGGAATTTAAATGGGGTTGATATTACGGTGATTGATACAAGGGCTAGAGTTCAGGCTTTTTTGGCTGAAGCTGAAGCCGGGCTGGATATGCACGAAGACGGATTTGAACTTCTGGATGCTTATGAGGCTGATGCTTCGGAGCTTTTTGCGATGACTGATGATCCTGGGCGTCATAATCAAGATAGTTATGAGTATCTTGTGGATTCTGAGCGGAGAGAAGGTCCGACTAGACTGTATACTGGACAGATATTGGAAACTGAAAATGATTCTTTTACTAATCAATTTGTCTCTTGTGCTCTTGTGGAGGTGTTTTCTCCGAATTCAAACAAACATGTGGCTTTTCATCTTCCGCCGACATTTAAAACAAGTATCCTTACGAAGACTGCTGATTTTAAAACATACGGGCCGGGTTTTTTTTACAAGAAGTTACAGGCATTTGTTGAGGCCGAAGGTCTTGATTTCAAAGATTTGGAGGTAAAGGTGGTTTCAGGAGTAACTGTTCCACCAGATGAGATTATTGCTAGTTTTACTGCGCTAGGGTTGAGGAATGAAAACATGCAAATAGTCCAGGTGCCCTTACAGAACTTTGCTGCAATGACTTTAGCTGCTCAAAAAAGGATTTTGCTTCAGGGTGAGAACGTTGATTTTGTTGATAGTTATAATTGGGAAAAAGAGGCGGGACGCATTTTTTATACTGTAGGAGGTAGAAATGGCAGGGGATATGCCTATAAGAATACTGGGGAAAAGAGGAGATTTGTAATTAGTTAGTCCCGCAGCATTTTTTGTATTTTTTGCCGCTTCCACATGGGCAAGGGTCGTTTCGGCCTACTTTCCCGACTTGAGTGACTGGTTCCCGGGTAGCTTGGCTGACTTTGACTACAACGGGGTTATCTGAATCTGCGCTGTCCATGGTGCTTCGTGTCACTGTACCTGGTTTGGCAGTTGTGACTCTGGTATGCCCGGATAAGGGGGCGGATACTTCATCCTCGTTTGTGCGCATTTGTTTGACTTCGCTGCGTGCCATCATGGCTTGAGGAATTACCTTTTCCGGTTCGATCTTAAAAAGTGTGTTTATTGTATTATTTTGTATCATCCCGAGCATCTCTGTGAACATTTGGTACCCCTGGGATTTGTATTCTGTTAGAGGGTCTTTTTGCGCGTATCCACTGAATGCTACGTTTTCTCTCAGTTGGGTCATTGAGTCGATATGTTCCATCCAGAGTACGTCATTTGCTCTTAGGAATACCGCTTTTTCTACTTTTCTCATTAACTCGGGTTCGGGGAGTTCTTCTTCCCTTTTTTTGTATGTTTCGTCGAGATATGTTTTGGCTTTTTCTACTAGTTTGTCCTGTGTTTTTATTGATTCTAAATCTTCTAATTTGAGCGGTTTATCTCTGTCTTTGTGAATGGCATTTAGAGCTTCCCAGATTTCTTTGTAATCCCAATCTTTTGGTGGTCTGGCCTCTGTGTGGTTAAGGACTATTCCTTCGGCGGTTTCATCTATCATTTCTTGAATTTCTTCTTTGTTTTCGTCTTTTGAGAGAAATTTTTGTCGTCTTTTGTAAATGACATTTCTGTGAATGTTCATGATATCGTCGTATTCTACTAGGTGTTTTCTGATGTCGAAATTGCGACCTTCTACTTTTTTCTGAGCACTTTCAATCGAACGACTGATCAATTTGTTTTGGATAGGCATGTCTTCTGGAACCTTCAGGAGTGTCATCATGTTTTTGATTTTGTCTGCTCCAAAAAGGCGCATGAGAGTATCTTCCATTGAGGCGAAGAATTGGCTTGCACCAGGGTCTCCTTGACGTCCGGAACGACCTCTGAGCTGATTGTCTATGCGTCTGGATTCATGTCGTTCAGTTCCAAGTACGTATAAGCCACCGAGTGCTTTTACTTCATCGTTAATTTTAATGTCAGTACCACGCCCCGCCATGTTGGTGGCGATGGTTACAGCACCTTTCTTGCCGGCGTTGCTAACGATTTCAGCTTCTCTTTCGTGGTGTTTAGCGTTTAGAACGTTATGAGGGATTCCTTCAAGTTTCAGAAGTTTGCTAATTAGCTCAGATTTCTCAACTGAAATTGTACCGACGAGCATTGGTTGTCCTTTTTTGTGTAATTCTTTGATTTCTTCAACTATCGCTTTGAATTTGCCTCTCTGTGTTTTGTAAATCACATCTGTCATGTCGTCTCGTATGACTGGTTTGTTTGTTGGCATGACGAGCGTTTCCAATCCATAAATTTGGTAGAATTCCTCTGCTTCAGTTTCTGCTGTACCGGTCATCCCTGCTAATTTATCGAATAGCCGAAAGTAGTTTTGGAAAGATACTGTTGCTAGAGTTTTGGATTCACGTTTTACTTCGACGTTTTCCTTAGCTTCGATGGCTTGATGTAAACCTTGAGAATATCGACGACCTGGCATTAGGCGTCCTGTGAATTCATCGATGATGACAATTTCACCTTCTTTAATCATATAATCTACGTCGACTTTGTAGCAGGTTAATGAACGAAGGGCTTGTTCGATGTGATGTACTTCTGCAAATCCTGCTTCGGTGTAGATATTTTCTATGCCTAGAAGTTCTTCCATTTTTGCTATTCCTTCCTCTGTTAGTGTTGCTGTTTTGCCTTTCTCGTCTATGTCGTAGTGAGTGTTTTCTTTTAGTTGAGGAATTAATTTTGAATATTTTTGATATTTAGAAGTGGATTCTGCGGCTGGTGCGGAAATGATGAGCGGTGTACGTGCTTCATCAATCAGAATGGAGTCGACTTCATCCACTATGGCGTAATGGAGATTTCTTTGTACTACGCGCTCAGGGGTAGTTGCCATATTATCGCGGAGATAATCAAAACCAAATTCATTGTTGGTTCCGTAGGTGATGTCAGCGTTATATGCTGCCTTTTTCTCTTCGTGAGACATTCCGTGTGCTGATACACCAACTGATAGTCCAAGGTAGTTATAGAGGCCTCCCATCCATTCTGCATCACGATGTGCGAGATAATCATTAACAGTTACTAGGAAGACGCCTTTTTCTGTGAGAGCGTTTAGATAAACAGGCATTGTACAAACAAGGGTTTTTCCTTCACCTGTCTTCATTTCGGCAATATTCCCCTGATGAAGCACAACACCTCCAAGGAGTTGGACGTCGTAAGGGATCATCTCCCATTTAGTGTCTTTTTCTCGAACTGGCCAGCTTTTTCCCATCAAATGACGACAGGCTGTTTTTACTAAAGCGAAAGCCTCTGGGAGAATGTCATCGTAGGTTTCTCCATTTTTCAGACGTTCTTTGAATTCATTGGTTTTTGCGAGAACGGCCTTTTGATCTTTGATTGTTTCTTGGTATTTGGCCTCGATTTCATTGATTTTTCCTACTAGTGGACGGATTTTTTTCAGTGCTTTTTCGTTCTGGTCTCCTAGTAATTTCTTGATGGCTTTTTTGAACATAGTGAGCAGATATTAACACTGTTTTGTAGTTGTTCTCAAGAAAAACTTGACATATGGGAAAAAATTAATAAAATAGGCAACTAATTACTTAATTTATTAAATTATGACTAGATTAGAAATCAAAAGTGCTGCACCGAGTTTGCACGAGGCAGGCGTTGGTAACAGAGCTGTTCGTGACTGTTATGTCCATGTACCATCGGAGCGTGCAAGCCTTCAAGATCTTGAGGGGTTTGCCACTGCGAGGTCTACGAATGGTACAAGTAGAGTTGATAGTACTGCTGGGAGTGTGGGGGCTCAAGTTGCAGGTGCTGTTGATTTGGAGCTTGATCAGGATAGGCAAGAAGGATGGGGGATTGATGAGGAGACTTTTGAGCAGTTGAGTGGGACTAGGGTGGAATTCTGATTACTCCTTGTAACCTTTGAGAATCACTCCTATTGTTCGGAAGATGATCCTGAGGTCGCGTAAAATGGACCAATTCTCAATATAAAAGCGGTCGAGTTTGACTTCCTCCTCAAAGGAGAGGTCGGACCGGCCGCTTATTTGTGGTAGGCCAGTCAGTCCTGGTTTGATTGTTAGGACGAAATGATGGTGTTTTTTATAATTTGCTACTTCTTCGGGGAGGTGTGGGCGGGGACCTACCAGGCTCATGTTTCCGATTAATACATTCCATAATTGCGGAAGTTCGTCAATTGAGTAACGCCTGATGAATTTCCCAACTTCTGTAACTCGGGGGTCTTCCTGGATTTTCACTAATGGGCCGTCGCTCCTTGTGTTTTTATGCGCAAGATCTCTGTAGCGTTTTGAGTGTGTATTGGCTTGCATAGAGCGGAATTTGTAGAATTTGAAGAGCTTTCCTTTTTGTCCGACTCTTTTTGCGGGTTTGCCATCATCGAGTTTTGAAAAGAGGATTGGGCCTTTAGAATCGATTTTTATAGCAATTGCGCTGATGAGGAAAACCGGGGATAGAATGATGAATCCAAATATTGAACCAATAACATCTAAAATCCTCTTGTTGACTTTGCCCCAGCCGTCGAGAGGCGTTGGTTTGAGGCTTATGATAGGGATTCCTCCAATTGTGTTTGTGCTTATGTTTGTACGTCTAACTTCTATTAAATCGGGTACGAATCTGTAATGAATGTGATTGAGTTCACAAAATTCAAGAATATCTTGATCCTGAGTTTCGGAATCCGATTGTGTCTGAATCACTTCATCAACATTTCTTCTTCTGAGGATTTTCTCTAATTGTTTGATTGCACCAAAAACTTTGAGATCTGTTTTTGGTTTTCTATTACCAATGAGTCCCAATATTTTGTAGCTTGAGTCTTTTAAGAGGCATTGATTTAATTCTTCTGTGATGTTGTTGTTGCCGATGAATACAAGTCTTCTTTGTCCTATACCTATGCTTAAAAAATAGATTTGGACTATTCGTATGAGTGCGCGGCCGGCAAGGACGAAAATGAATGTTAGTGCCCAACCGTAGAAGAGTGCGAGTCTGGAATAGGGAAAGGTCCTAGTAAAGAAGAAGTAAGTGATTATAGCCATGACCCATATCCCGCAAAGGGTTGTTGTTCTGCGGGTTTCTTGTGAGAATTTTGAAGTTAACTTGAGGCTGTATAGTTTCCCTAGTGCGAAAATGATAATTAGTGCAGTTGCAGCTGTGAGGCTAAATTTGAGGTATTCTGTGGTGCTTGGTAGGACGCTGTAGTCGATGGCTTTGGTTAAAGGCTCGGTGTAGATGCGAAGTTTGTAAGCTGCTAAAAACGCTAGGACCGTCATTAGAAAGTCGGTAGGGATTTTTATTATGCCGAAGAAGATTTCAAAGCGTTTCATGAATTATGATTATAGGTGCTCTTAGATGAATTCTCATAAGCCGAGTTTTGTCGAGGTGATCATCTATCTTTGGTTGTTTGGCTGACCCTGATGGGTCCACGTTTTACAACTCTTGCAGTGGGAAGATCTAATCTACATTTGGTGGAAGATAGATCTTTCCATCCCACCTTGCACCTCCTAGGGTTTACCACCTCCCTCATAAATGTGGGAGACCCACCTGAGGTGGGCTTTTCACCTTTGGGTAGCAATAGGGTTTTCCTAAACTTTTGTTGAGATTTGCTGTGCCTGACCGGCACAAATCTCTCGAAAGTTTTCCTTCGCCTCCGCCAATGTTCGCGGAGCTCACATCGGCTATGGCTACGGATCGGAAAACTCGCTACTTAGTATAGTCTCTGTGGCACTTTCCCTTCCTTAAGCCTTTTAATCGGACTTAGGTGGCTCGCTGTTAGCGGCTAGGATTTACCGTGGTGCTCGGACTTTCCTCTACAAGTTGCGAAAAATCGTCAACTCATAGCGATCACTCAAACTCATCCAAGAGCAGGCGTTATTATAGTGTTTATGTTCAATTTTGCAATCAATTATTGGCTTATTCTCGCTAAAATGGCATCTTGCTAATTGTAACGACATGTTGTAGCTTGCGTATTATAAGTCTGGTATTTAATTGCTAATTTTCTCCTATGTTTAACCGATTTTTGGCCTCAAGTGTTGCTTTTGTTCTATTCTTTTCACTATTTGCTCAGAATTTGAGCTTTGCTTTAAATCCTTTTGCCATTGGATTGTCTTTTAGATCCGAAATTGAATCTCCAAATGCATTTACTGTGTTTGATTTGAAAAATTTTGTTGTAGACGCCTGGTACGAAGATGATAGTGTTTTTGATTTACCTGATAATGCTCAACTGATTGTCCAAGATGGTGATGTACAGTTGTTTGCTGTGCTAACAAATGAGGAGGGAGAAGAAATAGATAGGAGAGAATTGTATTTGGACCATCCTTACCTTGAGCTTACGGAGGGAGGAAAAAAATTATTGGTTACTTACAATGCTTTGGATTTGATGGAAAATGGTGTGAATACTGCGTCTGGTGTATATAAGTTTGAGATTGTTGATGGTAATAATGATGATGAAATTGTAGCTCAAAGCAATTTTTTCATCGCTAAACCACCGGCTGTTGATAAGATTAATCTTGATAGAAAGATTGCGAAAAAGGGGATGGAAGTCCGTTTTAATTTAGAATCTACTGAGGAAACTGTGCCGTATGTTCCTCTTTCTTACGCCTACCCTGGATTGGATTTGACCAACAGGGATTATTTGCCTGATGATACTGATATAACTGTCTATGATGAAGAAATTAATCTGGTTGCTAGCTTGAAAAGCTCTGATATTTCCTGGAATTCTGATGGCACTTATAGCTATTTTGCAGATGATGGTGATGGGGAGTTTATGTTGATGGTTACTAATCGTTTGGGAGATAGTTTTACTGATGACTTTACTGTTGAAAAGGCTTATGTGATGGATATTTTGGTGGATCCTAATCCGGCATCTTTGGGTGATGTGATTGGGTTTAATCTATCTTATATGGATGAGCTTTCGTTTGAATTGCCGATTGTATCTGGTTCTCCTTTTGATGTTGAAGGTAATATTGTTTGGGAGAATTTTGATGAGGAATTCCTTTATAAGTTTGTGATTTATGAGAAGGCTGAGGAAGTGTCTTTGGTTGATACTAAATATCTTTACATAAATAATGCAGACACCGAAATTGAGCCTTATGATTTTATTGATACGGAGATTGATACTGTAGTTTCTAATCTAAAAGCTGGCCAGGAATATATAGCTCAGATTCAGCTTGAAACCCCAGATCAATCATTTGTGTTAGGGAGAAGTGATTTTAAGTTGAATGAAGCTAAGCCGGCAAAAGAGGTGGCTGAGGCTTTTGTATTACCTGGTGAGGAGAAAGAGCTGTTTATGGTGGCTGCTGATGAGGCTATGATGGAAGCTGCTGATGAGGCTGCCGATGAGGCTATAGTGGATGATGCCGAAGATGATCCTGTCCAGATTTCCATACGATGTATGGATGTATTTGAAGATTACTGGGCTTATTCAATAATTAATGCCTTGCTTGATATTGGCAATTATCCGATTCAGATAGAAGAGGGTGGGTTTGTTTGTCGTCCTCTTCAAGATGTTTCTAGGAAACAATTTACTGCATGGTTGCTTAAGGCTTATAGGCCTGAGGATTTTGCAAAAGTTGCAGATATGAATATTGATGATGTGCACGTGCCTTTTCCTGATTTGGATATAGATGATCCTTATACTCCTTATATCGCTAGGGCAGCTGAATTAGATATTATTCATGGCCATCCGGATGGGACTTTTAGGCCTGATTTGCAAATAAATAGAGCTGAGGTTTTGAAGATTTTGCTAAGATCTTCTGAACTTTTCGAAGGTCTTGATGATGAATTACTTGATTTGGAATTAAATCATCCTGGGAGTGAGCCGGTTGAGCGCTTTAGTGATGTGTATGATGATCAATGGTACTATTCTTATCTCTACTTTGGTGTTGTAAATGAGATTATTGAGGGATATCAAGATGGTAGTGCGAAGATGGAACAAGGCATTATATTTGGTGAAGCTGCCAAAATCTTGTATTTGGCGCAGAAATTGCAGGGGATCGTTTAGATTTTGCCCTCAACTAGCTTCTCAATGACTTCCGTTTTCTTATGTAGAGATGAGAGCATTTTTTTGCAGCTATCTGTCATATCTTTAACTGCTTTTTTGCTGGTCATCTCTTTGAGGTTGATTCTCACGTTAAGTATTGCTCCTTTGACAGCTGCTTCAACGAGATGGAGGGCAACGCCTATGTCGGTAATGGCGTTTGGGTTACCACTCTGTGCAAGAGTCTTTAGAGGGTCTAGAAGCTTTAGTGCTGTCTCGGCTGTTTCTAGTGGTGTTTGAGCAGCTTGTTTTAGAGCTTTTTGTATAGTTGCTGGCTTTCCTTCTTTGTATGCTTTTCCCACAAGTTTATAGGCCTCTGCGTCTTCATCTATCAATTTGTAAAGTTTGTTGCGGAGATCTTCTGTCTTGATGACTTCTTTTTCCATTTGTGCGTGTACTTTCTTGTATTTGTCGCGAGCGAGGGTTAGATTTGCGACCATTGAGCTTAAAGCTGCTGCAAGTGAGCCTGCTAGTGCTGAAACTGAGCCACCTCCAGGGATAGGTTTCTTTGAGGCAACAGTTTCGATGAATTCGTCTAAATACTGTCTGCCTTTGGTCATCTTTTTTGCCAGAATGTTTTCTAGAATTTGCTTATTCTTGAAGTCATTTATTTGAAGATAGTATTTTGCTGCTCTTACCAGTGCTGCTTCTGGTATTAGGCCTATTACTTCGCTTTCTAGGACATGAACACCATATCTTTGTGCCTCTCTTTTGATTGCTTCAAAGACGTGATGAACATTACTTTCCTTGTAGTTGGTGAGATTCATTGAAACTTGTACGATGCCACGGTCTTCTAGCTCAAATCCCATGGCTTTTACATTCTTGAATCCGCCTGTTTTAAAACGTACGGTTTTTGCTATAGCTTTGGCTATTTTGAGGTCGTTCGTAGCGAGATTTACGTTGTATGCGACTAATGGTGGCCGCGCTCCTACTCCAGTGATTCCAGCTTTTCCTAGTTTTGCGGGACCAAAATCTGGTTTTCGTTTGGGGTCTTTTCCAATTTCTTTCTTGATGCCTTCATATTGCCCTCTTCGTACGTCTGCGAGATTTTGTCTCTCAGGTTTACGAGCGGCATCTTCATAAAGATAAATTGGGACTTTTAGTTCTTTTCCAATACGTTCGCCTAATTCTTCTGCGTACTTTATGCACTCTGACTTTTTTACCCCTTTAATTGGCACTAAAGGGCATACATCAGTTGCCCCCATGCGGGGATGTTCTCCTTTGTGTTTGTCTAAATCAATCAGCTCTGCGGCTTTTTTTATTGCTTGAAAAGCAGCCTCAAGCACTGGTTTTGGCTCTCCTGCGAAGGTCACTACTGATCTGTTGTGAGCAGGATCGCTTTCGTAGTCGAGTAAGAACACACCAGGGACATCTGTAATTGCTTTCAAAATTTTGTCTATCTTCTTTTGATCGCGGCCTTCAGAGAAGTTAGGTATACATTCTATTATTTTTTTCATAATTTTATGTTAGAGTTTTAGCACTTTTTTAGGGAGGAATATGAAAACACTTGAATTAACAGGGGATAACTTAACTTTAGAGAATATTGAAGAAGTTGCAAGAGGTTTTCGGGTAGTCAAGCTTTCTGCTAGGGCAATTTCAAATGTGAAGAAGTCGCGCAAAATTGTTAAGGACTGTGTAGAGGGGAAAGACACCCATTATGGGCTTAATACTGGATTTGGTGATCTCTGTGATGTAAAAATTTCCTCTAAAGATCTTAGGAAATTGCAATCAAATTTAATACGTAGTCATTCAGTTGGAGTTGGGGATTTTTTGTCGCGGGAAGTTGTGCGTGGGGTCATGCTTATAAGAATAAATACCTTGATACAGGGGAATTCGGGGGTTCGATTGAAACTTGTGCAGTTATTGGTGGATTTTTTGAATAAGGGTGTACATCCGGCTATCCCGGCGCAGGGATCGGTTGGTTCCAGCGGGGATTTGGCGCCTTTGGCGCACATGTCGTTGCCTTTAATTGGAGAAGGAGATGTTTTTGTTGATGATAAGATGATAAGTACCGAAAAGGCTTTGAAAAAATTCGGGCTTAAGTCCATTGAGCTTAGGGCAAAAGAGGGGGTGGCCTTGATTAATGGGACTGCGGTCATGTGTGCCGTGGGTGTTTTGGCTTTGTTAGATGCGGAGAGGTTGCTGAAAATGGCGGATATCTCTGGGGCTATGAGTCTTGAGGCTTTGAAGGGGGTTGATGGATTCTTGAGAAAAGAAATTCATGAGATGAGGCCACATAAAGGACAAATTGATTCTGCTGCAAATATGCGAAAATTGATTAAAGGTAGTGGGATTCTGGCTGAGTATAGACATTCTGGTAAGGTGCAAGACGCTTATTCGATTCGGTGTATGCCACAGGTACATGGGGCGAGTCGAGATTCTTTTGCTCATGTAAGGGAGGCGCTTGAAATTGAGGTTAACTCTGTTACTGATAATCCTCTTGTTATCCCTGAAACAGGCGAAATACTGTCTGGTGGGAATTTTCATGGTCAGCCTATTGCATTTGTAATGGATTTTTTGGGAATTGCTCTGGCTGAAGTTGCAAATATAGCTGAATCTCGTGTTTCGCGATTGATTAATTCTAGGTATTCGGATTTACCTCCTTTTTTGGTGCAGGATAGCGGTCTCAATTCTGGGTTTATGGTTGCTCAATATACGGTTGCGGCTCTTGTTTCAGAGAACAAGGTGCTTTGTCATCCGGCGAGTGTGGATAGTATCCCCACATGTGCTGGGCAGGAAGATCATGTGAGCATGGGAACTATTGCTGCAAGGAAGGCTCGTGAGATTGTTAAGAATGTTACCACTGTAATCGCGATTGAATTTATGGCTGCAACGCAGGGATTGGATTTTCTTGATCCTCTAAGGTCCAGTAAGCCACTTGAGGCTGTGCGTAAGGTGATACGTAAGGATGTTCGAAATTTGAAGGAAGATAGAAGAATGGATTTGGATATTGCTGCGGTGGTAGAGTTGATGAAGGAGAGGAAGATAATTGAGACTGTAGAAAAAATTGTTGGAAATTTGTTATAAATATGAAAAGAAGACCACTTCATTTGAGGGAGAAACCAAAAGGAAATGTTCGTGCCAAGACTGGCTCTGTGCTGCGTTGTAAATCTTGGGAAGCGGAAGCTGCTTTAAGAATGCTTGAAAATAATATTGATCCGCGAGTTGCACTTATCCCTGATGAGTTGATTGTTTATGGTGGAGCAGGGCGGGCTGCTCGTAATTGGCGAGAATACAATACCATTGTGAAGTCTCTCAAAAGTCTCGCACCGGATGAAACTATGCTTGTGCAGTCTGGGAAAGCAGTGGGAGTGCTTCGTACATATGAGCACGCACCTCGAGTGTTGATAGCTAATTCTAATATTGTGCCAGCATGGAGTACTCAAGAAAACTTTGATGAGTATGATCGGCTTGGTTTGACGATGTATGGGCAGATGACTGCCGGTAGTTGGATTTATATCGGTACTCAAGGCATTCTCCAAGGGACTTATGAAACTTTTGCGGCTTTAGCTGATAGATACTTTGGAGGAACTTTAAAGGGTCGGTGGGTTGTGACCGGTGGTTTGGGTGGAATGAGCGGTGCCCAACCCCATTCTGTGACTATGAATGAGGGAGTTGCTTTGATTATTGAGTCTATTGGAGAGAGAGTTGCTCAAAAAGTGAAAGAGGGTTATTTGGACAAGATGACTGATGATTTTGATGAGGCAGTTTCAATGGTTAAGGATGCTGTCAAGAATGGGGAAGCTTTGTCTGTTGGATTGGTCGGGAATACAGCTACTGTTTTACCCAAGTTGGTGAGCAAAGGGATGATTCCTGACATAGTGACTGATCAAACTTCTGCGCATGATCTAATGAGTTATTGGCCAGAGGGGGATATTGAGAAAGCCAAGAAAATGCAAATTTCAAACCCAAAGGAATTTCAAAAAGGTGCGCTTAAAGCGATTGTGAAGCACACTAAAGCTATTTTGGATATGCAAAAAAAAGGTGCGATTGCTTTTGATTATGGAAATAATCTGCGTGGTCAAGCGGAGCTAGGGGGGTTGAAGATTAGAGATGCGAAGGGAGATTTCTTATATCCGGGATTTGTGCCTGCTTATATTCGTCCACTTTTCTGTGAGGGGAAAGGCCCTTTTCGTTGGGCGGCACTTTCTGGTGACCCGAATGATATTCTTAGAATCGATGAGGAATTGCTCAAAACTTTTCCAAAAGATATAGCTTTGAAAAGGTGGATAACTTTGGCGCAGGAGAAAGTGCCATTTATTGGTTTGCCTACTCGTGTTTGTTGGCTTGGATATGGTGATAGGGCCAAGTTTGGTTTAAAGATTAATGAATTGGTTCGCAAAGGAGTTGTGAAGGGGCCTATTGTAATTGGTAGAGATCATTTGGATTGTGGTTCTGTGGCATCTCCTAATCGTGAAACTGAAGGAATGAAGGATGGAAGTGATGCAATTGCCGACTGGCCGCTTTTAAACGCTCTTGCGAATACTGCTTGTGGAGCAGACTGGATTTCTATTCATAATGGTGGGGGAGTGGGTATTGGTAATTCAACCCATGCTGGTATGGTGGTTGTGGCTACTGGGACTAAGGAAAAGGCGTTGAGACTTGAGAGAGTACTTACATCTGACCCTGGGCTTGGTATTATGAGGCACGCAGATGCGGGGTATAAGAAAGCAAAAGATGTTGCCGCGAAAAAGAAGGTGAAGATTCCTAATTTATAATAATGAAATCTCTTTTAATCAAAAATTGTGGGCAGCTTCTGACCATGCGAGGTAAGGGACTTGGGATGATCAAAAATGGGTTTGTTTATTGTGAAGATGGAGAGGTAGTCAAAGTTGGTAAGGGACGGGCTCCGAGGGCAGATAAGACGATTGATGCTGAGGGGAAAGTTGTGATGCCAGGTTTGATTGATTGTCATACTCACGCGGTTTTTGCGGGATCAAGAGCGAATGAGTTTAAGATGAAGCTTGAGGGCAAGTCATATCTTGACATTCTAAAGTCTGGCGGAGGGATTCATAGTACTGTTAAGGCTACAAGGAAGGCTACTAAGGCTGAGCTTCTCACGGGTGTTCTTGGTCATCTTAAAGATATGCGCAAATATGGAGTTACGACTGTTGAGATAAAAAGTGGTTATGGTCTTGATTTAAAGACAGAGCTTAAGATCTTGGAAGTAGCAAAAGAGGCCGGGAAAAAGCAGCCAGTGAGTGTAATGACAACATTTTTGGGGGCTCATACTTCTCCTCGGGGAGAAAGTTCGCGCAAATATCTGAAATTTGTGATGAATGAAGTTTTACCTAATGTTGAGGCTGATTTTGTAGACGTCTTTTGTGAGAAGGGTGCATTTACATTGAGACAGTCGCGCAAATTTCTCAAAAAAGCGAAGGCAATGGGTTTCAAATTAAAGATTCATGCTGAGCAAATCAATCGACTAGGTGGGGCAAAGATGGCGGCCAAACTGGGGGCGGTTAGTTGTGATCACTGTGATCGTTTGTCGAAAGGGGATATCAAAAAACTGGCGCAGACTGATACTGTTGCGGTGCTTTTACCTATAGTTCCACTATATACTCGTGAAGATGTTTATGCTGATGGTCGTGCATTGATTGATGCGGGCATAAAGGTTGCTATTTCGACTGATTTCAATCCCGGTTCTGCTCCTTCCAAAAATATATATTTGGCGATAAGTTTGGCTTGTTTAGAAATGGGTTTAACTGTGGAGGAATCTCTGAGAGGAGTTACGGTGAATGCGGCCAAGGCCTTGGCTCTTAATGATCGAGGGGTTTTAGCTAAGGGAAAAAGGGCGGATATTGTTTTGATGAGTACTGAAGATTATCAGGAGATCCCTTATTTTGTTGGAGAGAACTTGGTGAAGAAAGTTTTCGTTGGAGGAAGAGGTAGACTCTGATTTTTACTCATTCGTTTCAGTTTCATAATATATCGGCTCTCCTCCGTCTTTGCATTTGGCGCTGTTTTTGCTGATCAATGCGGTTGCCTCTTCGTTGTTTTCGTATTTTTTTAGGATGTTGATCATGGTTGCGTCGTCCTCGACTGGTAAATACCACTTTGCGTACATTTCGTTGAGTCTCACTTCTGCAATTTCTGGTTGAAGTAAGAGAGTATCATCTTTGAATATTTCACAAGTGAAGTCGGTATTGGCGTTTACGAAAGCTGAAAAATACTCCGTTTCTGATTCGAGGACTTTGTTTCTGAAATTGCAGCTCTTAAAACTAAGGAGAAGAATAATTATGATGATGATCGCAATTATTATTCCAATGATTTTGCCCTTTTTGTTCCCTCCTTCTTCTTCCATGAGGTTAGTTTGAAGGTTTTTAATTTTTTATTCAATAAAAAAAAGTCCTGGGTAGGACTTTTAGTGTTGTTTTTTGTTTCTATTTTTTGCTCTTTTTTTTCTTCTTCTTCAATTTATCAAATTCTCTTTGGAAGAATCTTACAGCGTTTAAACATTCTTTCGCCTTTTGGTTGTCTGGCTCGACTTGGAGAGTTTTTTTGAATAGCATTGCTGCTCTTTCAAAATTTTTGTCGTTCAAATAGCAGACGCCAAGGTCGTTTAATATTAGTGGGTCATTTGGAGCAAGGAATAGAGATCTTTCAAGAAGAATGATTCCTCTTTTTCTTTGTCCGTGGTGATACATGCTCCATCCTAAACATCTTAGGATTTCTGGATGATTAGGATAGACTTTGTCAGCTGACTCAAGTAGGACAACAGACTCTTTCCATTTTCCGGTGCATGAAAACACAAATCCTAGTAAGTAATTCGCGTTAGCACTTTTCTTATTTAGTTTGATTGCGTGTTTGAGTGCCTTCTCAGCCTTGTCATATTTTCGAAGACTCAAATAATTATCTCCTATTTCTTCATAGGCTTCCACGCATTTTAGATCACTTGTCAGAATTCTTTCACAGAGCTTGATAGCTTCAAGGTGTTTTCCCTCATTCTTTTTTTTGTCTGCCTCTTCGATGAGAGGATGAAGTTTTTGTTCTGACATATTTTTTTTGTTTTTGGTTTTTTGTAATTAAGCCATTGTACCCGAATTAATTTTAAAAATCAAGTGCCCGTAAATACTTTTTCATCTGGGATCGGAATTTTGTGCTTTTGGTAGCGAAATAAACTACTGCTTTTAAGTAGCCTAATTTGTCGCCAGTATCGAATCTCTGACCTTCGATATTGTAACCATGAATAGGAGCGTCCTTTATATAGGTTCGTAAACCATCGATTAAACGTAGCTCTTTATCCCTTGTTGCGGACTTAGATTTTGCCAGAGTTTTTAGAAGTCCTGGAGTGAGAATGTACTTGCCGATGATGGCCATACTGGAAGGGGCTTTGGATGGTTTCTCAACGAGTGTCTTTATCTTTATCGCTTTGTCTATTTTTGTGCCAGTTACCATGCCGTATTTTTTGCAATCTCTCTTTTCTATTTTGTGGAGTCCTATAATAGGTGTTTTGAATCTTTGATATTGTTTAATGAGTTGGGCGGTGGCTGGAGTCTTGGAGTCGTACAGATCGTCTCCAAATAGAACAGCGCATGGTTCCTTATTAATGAGGTGTTTAGCTTGAAGAATTGCGTGACCGTCTCCATTTTGTTGTCGTTGAATTACGAACTTAAATTTTGCGAGCTTTTCTATTCTTTCAATTTCTTTTAGCTCGGCCTTCATCCCTTTCTTTTTGAGTTTGTCTTTTAACTTTGGTGATGGGCTGAAATGATTTTTGATGGATTTGTCGTGAGCGTTGATTATGAAAATGATTTCTTTAACTCCGCTTTTGACGGCTTCTTCGACCAAATATTGAATGCATGGTTTATCAACAATCGGTAGCATTTCTTTGGCTTGGGCTTTGGTGGCTGGAAGAAATCTGGTTCCAAGTCCTGCGGCCAGAATGATTGCTTTTGAGATTTTCATTTCTTTGAAACCTTAATTTTGATGATCTTGGTGTGCTCCTTTTCTGTTTTGGGAATTCTGATTTCTAGGACACCTAGATCGAAGCTCGCGGAGATATTTTTGCCATCGGCTTCGTCTGGCAAAACAATGGATCTTGAGAATGATCCCCAGAAGCACTCTTTTGTATAGTAATTTTCCTCTGGTACTTCTTCCCCTAGTTTTCTTTCTCCTCTAATTACCAGGACATCGTCAGTGACTGATATTTTGATGTCTTCCTTAGTGATGCCGGCAACTGGTGCGAGAAGCACGATTTCATTATCGGTGTGGTAGATATCCACTGATAGTTGGCCGACCTCTTTTTTAATCGGCTGTGCTTTGTCGCTGTAGATTGGATGGATTTTTATACTGCTTGATTTCATACTTTTACTTTTTTAGGAACTTTAGCTCCGTGGAAATATTTAAGAAATTCATCTCGGTTGATTGTCTCTTTTTTAATGAGGTCTTCTGAAATACGTGTTACTAACCTCTTGTTCTTGGTTATGATTTGCTTGGTCCGCTGGTGTGCTTTGTCTAGCAATCGTTTTATCAATTCATCAATTCTTGCTGCGCTAGTTTCAGAATAATTTTTTACGTGTCCAAAATCTTTGCCGAGGAAAATTTCTTGATTTTGATCTCCGAAGATTATTGGTCCCAAATCGCTCATTCCATATTTTGTTACCATGTTGCGTGCTATTGATGTGGCTCTTTGTAGATCATTGGATGCGCCGGTGGTCATTTCTCCAAAGAAGACTTGTTCTGCCGTGTAGCCTCCGAGGAGAGAGCAGAGCTCGTCTTCGAATTTACTTTTTGAACTAAGGTGTTTGTCTTCTTCTGGCAAAAACCAAGTGACTCCCAATGCCATGCCGCGTGATACTACTGAGATTTTGTGAACTGGGTCACAACCTGGCAATAGGTGTCCAACAATTGCGTGTCCGACTTCATGATAGGCGGTGATATTCTTTTCTGCCTTGCTTAGGACTTTGGATTTTCGTTCTGGTCCCATAACTACTTTTTCTATCGACTGTTCCATTTCTTTCATTCCAATAGTCTTCTTATTTCGCTTTGCAGCGAGAATTGCAGCTTCGTTTAGAAGGTTTTCAATATCTGCACCGGTGAATCCTGGTGTTGAGCGAGCGATTTTTTTGAGGTCTACTGTTTTTGCGAGAGGCTTGTTTCTAGAGTGGACTTTCAGAATGAGAGCTCGAGCTTTTAGGTCGGGCATGTCTACAACTACTCTACGATCGAAACGGCCGGGTCTCAGTAATGCAGGATCTAGTATATCTGGCCGGTTTGTTGCGGCGATTACTATTACGTTTGTGCCGGTTTCGAAGCCATCCATCTCTGTTAGGATTTGGTTTAGTGTTTGTTCTCTTTCGTCGTGTCCACCTCCCATTCCTGCTCCTCTGTGGCGTCCGACAGCATCTATTTCATCAATAAATATAATACAAGGTGCATTCCTTTTTGCTTTATTAAAGAGGTCTCGTACGCGGGACGCTCCAACACCGACAAACATTTCTACAAATTCGGATCCGGAAATGGCGAAGAAAGGGACATCTGCTTCTCCTGCCACTGCTCGTGCGAGTAAGGTTTTTCCGGTGCCGGGAGCTCCAACTAGAACTACACCTTTTGGTATCTTGGCTCCCATCTCTCGGTATTTTTTTGGATTCTTTAAAAAGTCTACAACTTCGGTCAATTCCTCCTTTGCTTCCGGGACTCCTGCTACATCGTCGAATGTAGTTTTTTGTTTTCCTTTATCGTAAACCTTGGCTTTGCTTTTGCCGAAGGAAAGAGCTTGATTGTTGCTGGATTGCGCACTACGCATCATGAAGAGGAAGAAAGCTATTATAAGTAGAAAGGGGATTAGTCCGATCAGGAGGTTTGTCCAAAATTTGCTGGACTCAGTGTCCTCTACATTGATAGGGAGTTTGGAGATGGTTTCGTTTTCTATGCCAGCTTTTTCGAGGAATTCGTATATGCTGGAGCCGGTTTCTTTAAATGCGTGGTGTTTTGATCCGTCTACTAATTCTAAGTTGATTTTGTTGTCTGCGACTGTGATTTTATGAATGGTTCCTGCCTGGACTTTTACTATTAGGTCATTAAGGCTTATCTCTTCAGAAGGTGATTCTCCTGCGTTTGAGATCATCAAGAATGCAGCGATAAACAAGGCCGCAATGACTAGATAGACTAAGCTGCTTTTTTTTCTTGGGGGTTTGGGTAGTGTTGGCATAGCGGCGTTATTATAGTGGAGTTTTTAAACGAGCTCAATGAGATTGTTTTTCAATCTTACAGTTAATTTCCCGAGCTTTTTTTCTTTGTTCCCTGAGCCCTTTTTTATTAGTTCAATTACTTCGTCTAAGTGGGTGGACTCAATATTTCTAGTAGATCCGGTGATTTTTTTGTAAATTTCGAGAAGAATTAACTTTTGTAGTGTCTCTGGATTTTTGCGGAAGGATTTTGCGTCTAATTTCTGTGCCTGATTTTTGTCTAACCAACTTTGTGCGGAGGATGCGAGAAAATCGTTTGTGCTACGCAGATTTTGACTGTTTTTTGCGGTGGTTTTTACGATGTTTGGATTGATCTTTTTGAGTTTGGGAATGATTTCATGGCGAATGAAATTTCTGTGGTAGGTTTTGTCTTCATTGGTCTCGTCTTTTAAGAAGGGGATTTTTTTTATTCCTAAATAATCGACAATTTCTTTCTTTGAGAATGAAAGAAGCGGTCTCAGCAGATTTCCTTCTACTTCTGTAATGCCGGCAAGTCCCTGGAGACTAGCGCCACGCGAAAAATTGAAGATCATTGTTTCCAAATTGTCATCGGCATGATGTGCAGTGAGGATATACTTTGCTTTATATTTTTTGGCTAATTGATTGAAGAATTGATATCTTACTATGCGCCCTGCTTCTTCTAAGCCTTTCTTAGATTTTTTTGCTAGTGATTTGATGTTGCATGTTTTGAGGTGAAAGTTCTTGGATTGTGCTTTAACAAAATCCGCGTCTTTTTTGCTTTCTTTCCGAAGTTTGTGATCGATGTGTGCAGTGATGATTTTGCATGGGATTTGCTTGAGAAAGTGCAGAAGAAAGATTGAATCAGGGCCTCCGGAGATGCCTGCGATGATGGTATCGCGTGGTTTGATGTACTTGCTTAGTATACGTATTACTCTCTGTTCTAGTTTTTTGGATTCCTGGGAGTTCATGGTTGGCTTAATTTGATGATCTCTTCGAAATTGTCGTCTTCCGAAGCTTTGTTGGGCATTACTTTGCCACATTTTTCACATTTGTGATAGATGATCCAGCCTTTTTTTCCATCCTGGTCTACTTTAAAGGGGGGCATTAGGGTGTGGCATTTGCTGAGTCGGTCGCCTGGCGTATTTTGGTCTACGTGTAGGGAATAAAGGCATTTTCTGCAATGATTTCTGCATGAGCTTTTGTGGGGAGGGTTTTCTTCTCCACACTTATTACAGTTAAAGCCCTCATTTATGGTGATGAAGTTCTCCATGACGTTGATAAAGTAGCAGAAATGTGCTAGAATATACAGAAGTAAAAACAAAAAAAATGAAAAAACTATCAATTCTAGTGATCCTTGGAGTGGCGGTCTTTGTACTGATGGGTGCTTATACGGGGTATTCCTTCTGGGCAAAGTCAGCTGCCAATAGTGATCTGAAACTTGTAGAGAAAGAGCTTGTTGATTACCAGAATCAGGTTCTCCAATTTGAGAACCAGAAGGTTACTCAGGCTATCAATGCTAAATTGACTATCAATAACTTGAAGGACGGCATTGTACTTTGGTCTAAGGTGATAAAGAAGGTGCGAACAACCGTACCTAGAGTGAAAGGATATCCAATTGTTGATGTTTTATCTTATTCTGCCTCTAAAGGGAGTACTATTAATATGAATGCCAAGACCTTCCCTGGAGTGGATGAGCCATATTTGATGGTTGCTGATCTAATTAAGGGGTTTGATGAGGAAGGTGCCTTTAGAGATACTTTTGTTCCTTCTATCTCTGCGGGATTGAACGATGAAGGTGAAGAAATCCTAACCTTTATGTTTAGCGCGAATTATGTGGATGAGGATGCACTTGAAATGGTAGAGGAGGATAAGGAGGAGGTTGAGGAAGAAGAAGTTGAAGAGGAAGAGGAAGTTGAAGAGGAAGAGGAGGAAGTTGAAGAGGAAGAAGCTGAAACTGAAGCTGAAGAAGTACTTCGTTAATCAAAAAATATGTTAGAAAAAAATCTTGATAAAGAAATAGCAATTCGGTCGCACTCAAATAGGAGCACTTTGATAGGGATTCTTATTATAGTTGTTTCTGTTGTTCTCTATACCTTTTTGGCTAGACCTGTTGCGAATGAGGCTGACAGCATTAAAGCTGATATCTCTACTAAAACCGTGGAACTGGAGGTATTGAAGGATAAAGTCGCTACTTTTGAGAAACAGCAGGATGAATTGGAACTTACTACTGAAGTTCAAAGACTGGAAATCTTAAAAGCTGTTCCTCTTGAAATGGATCAGGACGAAGTAATCAGAGATGTTATTGAAATTGCTGATACTCACGATGTTGTGCTTCGGTCGATCAGTTTTGGAAAAGGTTCAAGTCAGTACGAAGGTGTTGGTTCACTTCGAATTAATGCCAGTTTTGAGGGAAATTATACTGATTTGACTGATTTTCTTCAGGGACTTGAGCAAAATGCTCGAATGTTCAAGGTGGATTCTATCAGTGTCCAAATTAATAGACTTGATATTACTGATATTGAAAGAGCAAGTTTTTCTCTTGTGATTGAGTCATTCTATCAGCAATAAATATGGAGTTCGATGGTTTAAAGATTAGCTCGGGGCATTCCAAAAAGGCGGAGGAAAAGCCTGAAAAGAAGCATGAAGAAGCAGATGCGACTGATTATATTGTTGATGGTGCAGAAGCGGGGAAAGATATTTTGAAAAAAGTGAAAAGGCAAGCTGTAGTTGAGGAGGATAAAGTGATTTATGGTGTTTATGACAATTCTGACAAAGGTTTCTCTGTTCGATTTAATGATTACTTGATAGACAGATCTAAGGTGGGATTAAAGGATAAGTCTTACTTTTTCCATATGCTTGCGGTGATGGTGGATGCAGGGATCCCTGTGATTGGGGCTGTACAATCTCTAGCAAATCGGACAAAGAATAAGAGATTTAGGAGAGTTTTAAATACTGTTGCTCATGTTTGTGAGGAGGGATCAAAACTTGCAGATGCGATGAGTAGATTTGAGGATGTTTTTGATGAGTCTGAGCTGGGAATTGTCCGAAGTGGTGAGGAAACTGGGCGACTTCATACAATGCTTTTTAAGTTGTCAGATCAGCTAGATAAGAGACATGATCTTTATATGAAGCTTTGGGGTGCTGCGGTTTATCCAATTGCGGTGCTTTCTGTGTTGGTACTGGTGACTACTGGTATGTTGGTTTGGATTTTTCCTACTTTGCTATCCCTTTTACAGGAGGGTGGAGCGGCTGCTTCAGAGTTGCCTTTTGCGACAAGGATTTTGATTGGGCTACAAAATGCGGTGGTTAATTTTTGGTGGTTGATCTTACTTGTTTTAGCTGGATTATATGGGCTATTTGCCATGTATAAAGGGAGCTCTTATGGTGCTGTTAGATGGGATTATGCGAAATTGAAGATGCCTGTTGTGGGTGGGCTTATGCGACGTGTTTTTGTTCTTAGATTTGTGAGCATGCTTGGGATTTTGATTGAGGCTGGTTTGCCTGTGATCAAAGTTCTGCGTATAACTGGCAATTCATTGTCGAATAGGGTTTATAAGTTAAAAATGCAGGAAGTTATCGAAGAAGTTCGTACTGGGAAGAAGATTTCCAAGAGTATTAAGGATACAGAATTCCTTTTTCCTGCAGAGGTTAGCCAAATGCTTGGTATTGGGGAGTCTTCTGCCAGTGTTGCAAAGGTTTCAGGAAAAATTGCTGATCAGTATCAGAGGGAGATCGATAATAGCTTGAGAAAGCTGACTTCTGTGTTTGAACCAGTGATGATTTTGGTGGTTGGTATTTTCGTAGCGCTACTCGCTATGGCGATTATGGCGCCAATATTTAATTTAAGCAGCATTGCAGGTGGATAATCAATTTTCAAAAAAAAAAGGTTTTACACTGGTTGAGCTTCTAATTGTGATTGCGATCGTAGGGATGCTGAGCGTTTTAGCTATAGCTGGGTATTCCGAATACCGGAAGACTACGCTTCTTGATTTGGGAGCGGATGCCATAGTCGCTCAGATTAACGAGATGCAGGCTAATACTATACATGGAAATGTCGGATCTGAGAGATTTGATGCTATTTCTGCAGAGTTGGATGGTGAAGATCCGATAGCGGGTATTCCTGGTCCAGATGGAACGGCGCTTTGTTATGGGATTTATTTTGAAGATGAAAAATTGAAAACTTTTACAGTTGGATTTGATGGAAAGAAGGTGTGGGATACTACTGGATGGAAATATACGGGATGTAAAGACTTTGCGACAAAATCGAATGTTACTGAAATTGAATTAGATGATTTGATTGAGGTTGAATCTGTGCAAACGCAGATGGAGGGATTCCTTGATTTGACGGATTTTGGTTATTTGCACTTTTTGCCTCCAGAGGGAGAGCCTGAAGTAAGCATAAGTGGTCCGGATGATCCGGTTGCTAACATCGAGAAGATTGTTATTGAAATTAGATATGGTTCTTCTGATGATCCAAAATATCAACGTACTATTGAATATGAAATTAAATAAACTACTCAAAAATCAGAGTGGATTTAGTCTTACAGAAGTGATGATTGGTATCATGATCCTCACTATTGCCATTGTGGCTGCAACGAGTGTTTTGACGACCTTGGTTCGTACTAACGCGGACAATCTTACTACGATGAAGGCATACTATTTCGCTCAAGAGGGGCTTGAGGGTGTAAGAAATATTCGTGATACGAATTGGTTACATAATAGGGGATGGCTTGATGATGGAGGTATTTGGGGTGGGGATTTGGCTGATGCTGATGCAGTTGGGATTAACTTGAATTATTCGGCTTTGAATTCTTCCAATTTAATTCCAAAACCGGATTCTACTACAGCTCCATGGTCTTTAGGTGGAGATGGCAAAATCTATAGAAATGACAGTGTTGACTTTGATGATGTGCTTTTTGATGCGAGTTCTGCTACTGGTGAAGATAGTGGATTTACCAGGACTATTACAGTTGAGGATTATTCTTGCGAGAATGATTCATGTAAACCTGGAGATGAGGATAGCTATATGCTGGTGACTTCTACAGTTACTTGGTCAATTGGAGCCAGAGAAAGGGAGTTAACTTTATCTGAAGTATTAACTGATTGGAAAGGAGGAATATTATGAAAACACTAAAACAAAAAAGTGGATTTACTTTGATTGAAATGCTGGTTGCCATGACTATTTTTATGGCTTTTGTGGGTGTTTTGATCAGTTCTTATACTAGTATTGTTAGAGCTCAGCGTGAAGCGAATGAATACAGGGTAATGTATAGCGAGGCAAGACAGGTTTTTGAAACAATTACTAGTGAGCTCCGTGATGGGATGGTGGATTATGGGTATTATAGGGGTACATCTTTTGATAAGGAGTCTTTGATTTTGGTTTCAAAAGATGCCAGCAGGAAAACTGAGATTCTCTTTGATTCTGGCTCTAATTCTGTAAAGGTTAAGCGTGGCGTGATTCCGCCTAATGTTAAGCCTTGTGTGAATGTACCATATAACTTTGAGGATGAGGTTTCTTTGAATTCTGCTGATGTAAAAGTAACTAAGTTCCGAATTTATGTTTCTCCAACTGCTGATCCATATGATCTAACCACCGAAGACCTTAATGGTTTGACTAATATTGAAAAGGCTGGAAGTCAATATCATCCAATGGTGACTATATATGCTCAATTTAAGAGGCAATTTTCTGATACTAAAGATCCATTTGTGATGGATTTGGAAACTACGGTTTCTTCACGAATTTATAATCGAATTTACCAAACTGATAATAGCGAATGCGATGTGATACCCTAAAAAATCAGAGGGGGACAGCACTATTGGTGGCATTACTGGTCATGGGTGTATTGATTGCCGTATCTTTGGTGCTAGGTAGTTTGATTTTTCGAGAGACTCGTATTACTAGGGAGTTTCTAGATGCGGGAAGGGCTTATTATGCTGCTGAGTCAGGTGTTGAGATTGCTCTTTATGGCTTGAATAACTATCTTCCTGGTTGGCAGCCGTCCCCTGACAGTGGTGAGTATAAATTTATTGAGGTTGATAGTGAGCGTTTTGCTGTTGGTGAATATCGTTTAAAGAACCGATGTAAGGCTTATCCATGTTTTGATGATGAGGAATTTGATAGGGATAGTTTGGGAAACTCAAATTACAGGGTGTATTATGATGTGCTCGACTTGAATCGTTCTATTACTATTCCGCTTTTTGTGGCGGAGCAAGATGACGAAGGGGTGATTAGTACAACTCCTGTAACGGACTTTACTGTGGAATTCTTTGCTCCATTTAATCCGCATGAGCATTTTGATTTTGATGCTGGATTTGATAAGGATCTCCTTGCGGGATGGGATATTTTGAGATGGAAAATTTTTGGAATCAATAAGGATCCTCAAGCAAGGGTGACAGAGTCTATTAGTGATTTTACGGCTTTGTCAATGATTAATAATTGGGGGGATGACCCTAATTTTATTATCAGTTCTAATGCAACTGTACCTTCGTGGTTTGGTACTATTGATTGTGATGAGGGAAATGACAGGTATACAGATCAGATAACGTGTCCTCCATATTTTTATAAGAATGAAATTAAGGTTGATACTCAAGACTTTGGACAGATTTCAAAGATTGATGCGGGGACATGTTCTCATACTGAAGCACGTGAATTTTATTTGTATAAATATTATTTGGGTGAACGAAAATTGATAGGCGATAATATTCGGAGTTGTTATCCAATTGAATTTTTTATTCAAAGCCATGATTTGAATTATCTCACTCTTACAAATCTAATAAATCCTGCTGTATTCAAAGATCCAACTAACAATAAACTCTCGCAGCTATTTTTCAGAGTTGAGTTATTTTCTGGTGATGAAATTGTGAATGATGAGGGAGAGATTACTGGTTACACTGATCCCAATGGTCCTGGTTATACAGTCCGCGAATACGCTGATATTACCGCAAATGGTTATAGTGGTGATAGTAAGCAGAGTATTAATGTAAAGATTAAGCGGGGATCTTTTATGCCGGTTTTCCATTTTTCTTTGTATAGTACTTATATGGACGAGAGTGCTGGGCATGATAATGACTATTGGTATGGTTCAGATGATGATTCGGATGATGCTGGGCCTGCGATTTAGCCTCTTACTTGCTGCTACCTGGTTGCTGTGATAGATTCTTCGCATGAGTAAGTACTATGTCACTACCGCGATTGCCTATGTTAATGCGCCCCCGCATATTGGACATGCGCTTGAATTTATTCAGGCAGATGTTCTTGCGCGCTATCATCGACTTAAAGGCGATGATACATTCTTCCTCACTGGGACTGATGAACATGGGGTGAAAGTCTTTGAAACAGCCCAAAAAGAGGGGATGGAGACTCAGGAGTTGGTTGATAAGAATGCTATGCAGTTTAAGGCCCTGGAAGGCATTCTCAATCTTTCGAACGATGATTTTATCAGGACTACTGAGTCTAGGCACAAAGCTGGATGCAAGAAGATCTGGACCAAGATGTTTGAGAAGGGGGACATTTATAAAGGAACTTACAAGGGATTGTATTGTGCGGGATGTGAGGCGTTTGTGAGTGAAAAAGATTTGGATGAGGAGGGGAGATGTCCTATGCATAAGGACAAGCCAAAGATTCTGGAGGAAGATAATTATTTTTTTAAATTGTCGAAGTATTCTGATGCCATTAAGAAGGCTATTGAAACTGATGAGCTTTTGGTTTTGCCGGAAAGTCGGAAAAAAGAGATGTTGAATATAATTGGGGAGGAAGGATTGCACGATGTGAGTTTTTCTAGACCTAAGGAGGTTTTGCCCTGGGGGGTGGATGTGCCTGATGATGAGGCTCAAGTTATGTATGTTTGGTGTGATGCTCTTTCTAATTACATAACTGCGATGGATTATGAGAAGGAAGGTGCTAAGTGGAAATATTGGCCTGCGGATGTGCACTTAATTGGCAAGGATATTTTGCGTTTTCATGCAGGAATATGGATCGGGATGTTGATGTCTGCGGGGGTGCAGGTTCCTAAGGCTGTTTATGCACATGGATTTATTACAAGCGAAGGGCAAAAGATGAGTAAGAGTCTTGGGAATGTGGTTGATCCTTTGGAATATGTGGATAAGTATGGGATTTCCCCTTTGAGGTACTATTTGTTGAGGGAGATTCCTACTACTGATGATGGAGACTTTAGTCATGCGCGATTCTTGACCACTTATAACAGTGAGTTGGCTAATTCGATGGGTAATCTGGTTAATCGTGTCACAATGATGACTGAGCGCTATTTGGATGGAAAGGTGCCGGCTGTGACCGATGGTGCGGAGGTTTTTGGTGAGATTGAGGCTATGCTTGAGCGATATGATCAGGCGTTTAAGGATTTTGATCTAAAGGTTGCTTGTGAGGTTATTGTGGCTTTGACCGATTTTGCGAATAAATATATTGATGATAAGAAGCCCTGGGTTTTGGTTAAAGAAGATCCAAGTATGTTGCCTGCGATTCTATATAATTTGCTTGAGATGCTGCGTTTTCTGGTCACTATGCTTTTACCAATTTTGCCTGGTGGAGCTGAGAAAATTGCAGAGCAAATAGGGATTAAAGTGGCTGACCTTAAGTTGGATGCAAAATGGGGAGTTATGAAAGAAGGGACTATCGTAAAATCAGCTGAAGTTCTCTTTCCACGAATAGAAGAAGACTAAGAGGCTGTTTTCTCGGCAGTAGTAATAACTAGGGTTATTACGATTCTTGTTATTGAATAGGAAAGAATGATCGTCAGGAGTCCCAGCACAGCCCAAGTAAGGTGTTTTTTGGCCTGTTCTAGCTTTTCTGTATCTGCACCTCCAATAACCATGTTAAATGCTCCTAGGCCTATGATTATTACTGCCAGGGGAGCTGCAAAATATAGTAATGTTCCGGCGATTATTTGTAGAATGATGACTGTTGAGTCTCTTGCACCTTCTTCTTCCATCAATTCTGTGTTGTCTTCAAGTGCGAAAGGAGCATTTTCAGGTCTATATGATGAATCAATTTGCAAAGCATGAGTTGTTTGTAAGGCTAAAATAATTAGAAGCGAGCTTAGCCCTATTGTGGTTAGTATTTTTTTGAGCATTTAGAAAAATTCAAATTTTGTTAATCCTGCGATGATTCCATAGGCTGCTGCCATTATGGCCATGCCAATTACTAGGTAGAGTATAATATCTTTTGCCTTTGATATGTCTTCTTCCTGTCCCTTTGATATTATGTAGTATATTGCGGCTATTACGATTGCGACTAGGGCTATTAGCATTGCCCATTCTAGGATCGTTTTTACAGTAACAGTTATTATTGAGTCCACTTCTACATCGGGTAGGTGTGCTACGTGGATTGTTTCTGGATAGTTTACTGCATCGGATTCGTATGTTTCTGCCGATCTATAAAGTACATCGTTTATATCCACCTTGTCTCCTTCTGCAAGAGCCATAGTGTTAAACATAGCTAAATTAAGTATAACTATGCCTATTAAAGAACTAATTTTTTTGATTAATTTATTCACTTGGTTCTGGGGTTTCGATTGTGGGACTTCCGTCTAGTTGTTCGCCACTGCTGGATTTAAATTCTAAATTTACGATGATTGTAACTATTGTGTAGGAAAGCAATGCGATTACGAAACCTACTAGAGCGTAAATTGTCTGGTTTTTGGCCTTTTCGACGGCTTCTTCATTTCCGTAAGCTACTCCAAATCTTACGCCTGCGATTACAAGAAATAATAATGCTGCTGCACCTACGAATCCGATTAATGTGACGGTGTATTTCGGTAGAATATTGTCTACAAGAGCGGTTCTTCCTGACTCTGGCTTGTTTTCTTCTAATACTGGTCCGGGAAGATTTTTGGGTTTGGGAACTACCTGGAATTTAAAATCTCCTTCCGCGTATGCGACACTTAGACCAAAAGTGGTCATTAGTGTAACTGTTAGCAATATGTAGGTGAGTAATTTTTTCATTATTTTACGAAAAATGTTGGATTGACTGTGTAGAGAATTAATCCTGAGAGGAGTAATACTGCGATTCCTGCAATTGATTGCAAGATGCGCTTTTTAGATGAAGTGACTGCTTCTTGATCTCCTCCTGCCGCTGAAATTTGGATCCCGCTGATCACGATTATCAATACTGCTACGATTCCTACCATACTTGCTCCCCAGCGGTAGATCATGCCGATATAGCCGTAGAGTAGGGAGGTGCCACCTTTGCTCAGGAGGACCTGAACTTGTTTACAAGAATATTTGGCTTTTAAGTTGCCGCCAGTTGGTAGTCCTGTGTAGCATTTCTGATTCTTATTTGAGAATTCTGATGAAGTTATTAAATCCCCAGATTCACCATTAAATTGATAGGTATGTCTGTAGCAAATCCTATATCTGAAATCTCCCTCGTTGTTTTCTTTTGCTTCGAGTGGTTCTTCGACGATAGTGATCAAGAATCCGTCGTCAGCACCTGATCCATCTGCTTTATTGTCGATACATGGATTAGTTTTGGCATTATCGAGAGCTTTTTTTGCTTCTTCTACTTCTGTAGGCGATGGGTTGTCAGCCAATGCCATCGAACTAAAAAGAATGCTAACGATCGTAAACAGCGCTAATTTTGCGATTAGTTTTCTCATACTGCGGCTTTGGAGACAAATAATGATTGGATAAAAATTACAATTACGTAAGCTAGGAAAGTGACCAAAAGCCCTATAATTGCGTACTTGAAAATGTCTTTGGCTTCGTCCAGCTTTTGTTGGTTTCCTTGTGCGAACATCATCATGAATCCAGCGGCGATTAGTAGAATAATCGCAAAGCTTCCCATAATTGCTACGAAGTAGTTGATTACCTGCAAGATGAATTCTGCGATGGGAGAATGTTCGTTATCATCGTCGAAATAAGCTGCCTGTTGATCATCGTCGGATAATTTTAGTATCTCTTGTACTGGAAAAGTTGCTTCACTAAGATTGTCATTTGCTGCTGATGCTAGAGGAATAGCAATTAATCCTAGATTGAGGAGGATGGCACTGATTATGATAATTGCTAGTTTTTTCATCTTTTGTTGTATTCATTAGACATCAAATTCACGAGGGATATTTTCTATGGCTTTTTCCTCTGAGATAAGGCCAGCCTGTAATAGGTCGGTTACTGATTTCTTCATTGTTTGCATTCCTTCTTTTGTAGATGTTTCGATAACTGAGTTGATCTGGTGAGTTGAGGTTTTTCTGATCAAGTTTCCTATAGCGTTGTTGACGAACATGATTTCGTATGCGCCAACTCGGCCTTTATTGTCCTTGCTTTTGATTAGGCTTTGCCAGAAAACTGCTTTTAGACTCTCTGAAAGCTGAGTTCGGATTTGGTTTTGCTGATCTGCAGGAAAGGCATCGATGATTCTATTCACTGTGTCTGCGCAACCCATGGTGTGCAGTGTTGCGAAGACCAAGTGGCCCGTTTCTGCTGCGGTGATTGCCTGTTGTATTGTCTCTAAATCCCTCATTTCTCCGAGAAGAATGATATCCGGATTTTCTCTGAGTGCTGCACGTAGGGCTTTCTGAAAGCTTAGGGTATGTACTCCTACTTCTCTTTGTTGAATGACTGATTGATTGTTTTGGTGTACATATTCGATTGGATCTTCAATTGTTATGATGTGTTTTTTCTGATTGCGGTTTATTTCGTTAATCATTGCACCCAAAGTGGTTGTTTTACCTGATCCGGTAGGTCCAGATACGATAACTAGTCCATTTTGGAGTGCTGTTGCCTTTTTCATCTGAGCGGGGAGGCTGAGTTGATCCATCGAGAGAACCGTTTCTGAAATCAACCTGAAAACTGCTGATATACCCTTTCTTTGAACGAACATGTTTACTCTGAAACGCGCAATGGATTCAATCTCCATTGAGAAATCTATGTCCAAGCTTTGTTCGAATTGCTTCTTTTGTTCAGGTGTTAATATCTCAAGAAGGTACTCTTCTGCCAATTTTTTGGTGAGTACCTCGTGCTCCTGAATGATTATCATATCACCGTTTATTCTCAGTACAGGTTTGATACCTGTAGCAATGAAAATATCTGATGCTTGATATTGAGCTGCCGTTCTGAATATTTTCTCTAATTTATACATCGTAGTATTATACCATTTTTTGGGGGTTAGAACAAGGGGGAGGGAACGGAAAAGTCTCTTGTTGGTGGGGTGTTGGTGGTACGTGTTTGGTTGTTGCGGGTGGTTTTTGGGGATTTTTTTTGTTGTGGCTTTGTGCTGCGGATTTTTGAGTGGTTTTTCCCCGGGGATTTTTTTTGACTTGACGAAAATTCGGAGGGGGAAGAATTGTCCATTGTTTTCTCTCTCTCGATTTTTTCAGAAAGTTTTGATTTTCACTTTAAAAGTTGTCGAAAAATGGATGAGGTGAGTGTTTGCTCACCTCTGCTCTTTGAAAAAATATAGCTTCAGACTTTGGTGCTCAAAAACATTGTATAGTCGCATAAGTAAGACAAAAACACCTTGCGTT
>CAZCLD010000007.1:0-29091 GCA_964499425.1 uncultured Candidatus Peribacteria bacterium
TGTTGGGTTTCCTGCGTCGTAGTGGGTTGGGCCGATGGTGACGCTCGTAAATTCCGGAGAATAAATTGTACCATCTGACGAATCCAAATATGCTTTATATTGAAAATACCGATTATCATCAACGTTGGTCAAAGTCTTTGAGGGTAGTCCAAGAGAAGGGCTTGTTAATTCAGAATAATAAGTGCTAGTCGTTCCGTCTGGTCCTTCAAAATCTTCACCAGCACATGCATCATCATCACAAGATCTAACTTGGAATTTGAGCTGCCGCGCTCCACGTCTATAAAGGTTTAAGATTTCAGTATCATCAAATTTTCGTGTCCAAATTCCAAGTTCATCAATAAGACCGTCAAAACGCAGAGACCCGCCTGCTCGTGCACCTATCACTGTAGTCAGGGTTGATGCAGCTACATTGTCTGCAATATAAGATTGAGCGCCACTAAAATCCTGCACACCATCAATATATAATCTAATTGTTGCGTCCGATGTGTCTCTTGTGACAGCTACATGATGCCACTCATTAAGAGAGACTCTATCAAGACCAGTAACGCCAGTACTAACGCCGCCACTACTTCTACTCCAGAATGTTAATTCATCGGTAGACACCATTCCGAAATGATATGACCCAGGACCACTACTCCCCGTATTACTAGCAATTAACATAGTGCTTCCATTACTTCTTTTATATATCCACGCAGATATAGTTATATCACCAGTAATATCAAGAGGATCATCAATTTCAGTATCAATATAGCCATCTGTTAAATCCCCAGATCTACCTAACTGAGCAGTTGAAGAAGTATTCGCAGTTCCAACACTCTTTCCATTGTACCCACTAACAGAACCATCTAATACTTCACCAGATGTACCATCCCAACTTCCTTCATCCATATGATACAGAAGAACATTCCCAGTCATGTCTATAGCTCCAGCGGTATAACCAGTATCTGCCCCTCCATTATCAGGAAGTGCTTTGTATAATGGACGATTAGGTATCCAAGCAAGCGTAGTCCATGCCACATCCCCCCTGCATCCATAATGCGAGATGTGTAGTCACCAGAGGCCTCATGACCATCAAGAAGTCCCTTTTGTATATTATAAATTGCAGAGATTTCCTTACCACTTAGCTCATCTGACCATACAGCTAATTCATCAATTTCACCATTGAAATAAAGATAATTACTACCACCCCTATAGGTAGCGCCAATACGAGCACTATCTACACCTGTAACATCAAACCAAGCACCGTCACTATTATTATTTAGAGTCTTTCTAACACCATCTAAATATACTTTATACATACTATCACCAGTGATAGCAATGTGATGCCAATTACCATCTATAAGTTCTGTCCTCGTTGCTGTGGTATAGCAGATTCTCCTATTTGCCCCATTTCTAATTATTGAAATTAATTCGTTTGCACAATCGCCTGTCGCACCATTACCAATCTGAATTGCAAAGTAGTTATTAGCGTCAGTGTCTCCTGTAGAAATAACAGTACCAGCACTATCAGTTGAAGTTTTTATCCAGAAGGATATAGTACCTTTTGTTTGCGTAATTAAATCAGTTGTACCAACTGATACATAGTCACTATCCCCATCAAATGTCCCAGCTCTGCCAATCTGAGCAGTTGCAGTGGTGTTAGCAGTGCCGGCACTTTGTCCATGATTGCCGGTCCCGGAACTATCTATAACTTCATCTGCTGCGCCACTCCAACTAGCTTCATTCAAATGCCAAAGCCCAACATTGTCTGTCATATCTACATAACCTGTTGAAACAGAATTATCCGGGAACGGCAGACTCGTTCCAAAGCTCTCAGTTTGAATTTTTGTAGAACTCCATTCTGTATTGTTGTGCGTCCCCGCAGCAAAACCACCAGTCGCGTTATTGTCGTCATCGGTTTGATCTACGGTATTTACACTTGCTACGCCCTCTGAAAATGTGATTTTGTCACTGTCGTAGGTGTAGTTTCCAGCAGTTGTGAATGGAGAAGTAAGTGTTGAAGTCTTGAGAAAATCCTAATTGAATGGATTATTGACAAGAACAACTTCCAAAATCAACGCAGCAACAATATATAGACTCAGTCTGTTTGTTTTTTCTTTTTTTCTTTTCATGACATTTAACGCATTTGGCGCATATTAATCCAATTATTATACATTTTTTTCGAGGTTTTATCATTGCAAAGGGCTTGACTAATGGGTGTGTGTGTTGTGCCTCAGATAGGGGACAAAACAACCAAAATCACTAAAATAATCAGCCTAACCATGGTGAAAAGCCAAAAAATCTGTGATTTTAGTTCGCACTTCGTCCAATGATGAGTTCCAAGCTAATAAACCAAATCTGCCCCTGCGATCTAACAGGTTAGACTGCTATAAAAACAGTTCGAACATCCTCCATAGTGCAGCTCCAAGACTTGCAGAACAGGCCCATCTTAACTTTCAACTTCAAAAACTACTCAAACGCCTACCCAACGTAGGCTTATTTCGTAATTTTCTTGTTTCAAGCTAATCTGAGCCTGTTCTGCAAGTCTTGGCAATGGAGTGGTTGGATCGAACCCCGTAGGGTGAGAATCCCCGTTGCTTAAATACGCTGCGAAGATGGAGCGTAGCGACTATTTGAGCAGGTTATTTAGTACGACGAAGCGAAGCGTAGTGCACCCGCTCCAGAATTCGGCTTCTTTAAGCTGAGATGAAGTCCATCTAATTGATTTTTTTAATATAATTTGGCATAATCAGTTCTCGATTTTTAATTTCTCATATGAATGAATCCCCAGAGGAGACTCCTATATTAGATTTGGCTAAAGTTAGACCAATCTTGGAAGAAATAGCAAAGCAAGCTGCAAGCCGAGCATTAATCTATCAAAGGGACCCAGAAGAGAGAGTTGAAAAACATATGCCCGTTAATGATGATGGAGGGATGGCAACATCTGCTGATTACAAACTTAATCAATATATTATTGACCAATTACGTAGTCATTTTTCAGATCACGCTTTCAAGTCTGAAGAAATCCCTTGGGAAGGGTCTGATGAAGAATATACATGGATAATAGATCCCTTAGATGGCACCTCTGAGTGGTCAAAAGGGTTAGATGAATATGCAATATCAATTGGACTAGTAAGAGAAGGTAAGCCAGTATTTGGTGTCGTTGCTGTACCGGCGCGAGATCTTATTGTTTCTGCATATAAAAATGGTGGTATTTTTCTTAATGGAGAAAGCTGTTCTCCTCCAGAAGGAAAACCTGAAATGGATAAGGAAACGCGAATCGCGATTAGTTCTAGTGAAAAGAGAAAATATACTGACTTCAGAAAATTGCTAGATCTACTTCCTGGAAAGAAAGAAGATATGGGTAGCACAACTTTAAAAGCCCTTCTTGTAGCACTTGGAGAATTTGATGGTTATCTTACTAGGACTGTTGCTAAAGATTCAGAAGCGGGTGAAAAAGGACGCTATACAAAAGAATGGGATATTTGTGCTGCAGATATAATTTTATCTGAAGCAGGAAGAGTATTGACTGATCTTGGAGGAAAAGAGTTTAGATACAATAAAGAAGACCCTAGAAATCACAATGGAATTCTTGCTGCAACAACGGAGATACATAGACAAATGCTATCGATTATTAATACGTGAGAATAGATCTAGTCCGAACATCCTCCACGGTGCAGCTCCAAATTCTATGCAATTGAAAGCTAACTACACTGCTTCACAGAATTTTAGCTTGCAATTTGTTCCCAAAAATACACAATTAATTCCCGATATTTTTAACCACAATAAACATGGTAAGGAAATCTACAGAAAGAGTGGTCGATACAGGAACCCGCGAGGCGAGAGACGCAAGGGATACAGCACGCTACCACGAGGACACCGCTCGAATAACTGGTGAGGTCAGAGATGACATGGTTAGGACTGGGAACAATTTAAGCCCAGACGAAGTTCGCAGAGAAGTGTCCTATCGAAGAACAAGATAAACGTCTTCATCGACTATAAGAAGTTGGATCTACAAAAACCATTTCTTCATCACAGATCTCAAATTGATGCTCAATGGAAATCTGAGTGTCGCTAACCATTTGCGCTAAATATCGACCAGCAAGCCCCCACCCTTCATAACAATAAATATTCCCATCAGGGGTAATATCTTCAAAAGCCCTATTCGTAAATCCCTCGTCCATCGGATCAAATATTAGCACTCTAGGATCCGTGAAAATCCCACCAGCGCTAATCGCTAACTGATTAGGATCCGTATTATATTCAGTAAACGAGAGATGCTCATCTCCGCCCCAGGCGACTTTGGGATCAACAATCTCACCATCATAGTACCAATTGCCCTGCAACGTCCCCAGGATATCATGCATTATAGCACCACAACGAGGCTCTTTGGTCCTCGAAATTTTGCCATATAAATCATCCTTAACCTGCTCAACGTATGGATCAAGTGGACAAGTAGTATAGAGAGCTCTAGGTTTACTATCTGGGTCACCAAGACGAGACTTATTTACGAAATCTAATTCATATCGATTGTCATATGACCCCCAATCGAGCGTTCCACCTCTATAAATAAATCCCAGAGGAGTCCCTGCAGGAACAAAAGCAACAGTCTCTCGCGAACAAATATTCTCAACATTTTCCTTCCAATCTGCACATTCAGTATCTGCAAAGATCGCTTGCACTTCCTCAGAAAACCCTTTCACATGACCAAAAATGCCCCACTCCTGATCGCAAAGATGATAAGTTAAAGCATAGTCACCTTCGACGCTCACATCATGCGCCCAAACACTTGTCATATAAATATCTCCTGGCGCATACAAGGTCACAGTATCCGGACCTTCATCAAGCATATAGAAATACATGTGATCAGTAGGTAGAGCATGCCCAGGTGGATTAAAATTCCCCAAAGGAGTGATGTTCGAAACTAGATCTAAGTCAACAGGAGGGATAGTCAGTGTTTGATTATCGCAAGCTGGGAGAATGGAATGCGGTTCCGGCTGCATCTCATCCTCGCTATTATCACTTTCGACCACATCTTCAACCTCAACCTCACCATCCTCGCTTTCATCCTCCTCAATTTCCCCCTCATCACACCAGTCAAAACAACCAACTGGCAAAAAATCAACAATATCGCGCCTCTTCTTCTCCTTGGTTGCCAAATCTTCATTCCCATGAGTAATCTCATCAATTTGCACAAGTAAATCATAAGTCAAAGTCACTTTCTCATCTCCAGCATCTGTCATCAGTCGATACATTATTTCAGTCATCTCCCCACGCGTAATATCTTTATCAAAGGATTCAATACTATCAGGGATAGCACGTTCATCCCCCAATTCTTCAACAAAAGGCTTATACCAAATATCATCTATATAAACATCAAGTCCCCAGCCATACACAATAATCTTCGCAGCCTCTACAAAAGAAATATTTTGAGCAGGATAAAACTTGCCGTCCGGATATCCTTCGATAATACCTAATTCCTTTGCCTCGCAAACATATTTCGCATACCAGTCGCCCTCAACATCTGGAAAGCAAAAACTTCCAGTCGGATTCTCCTCAATACTTGCCACAATAATTTTTGTAAATTCAGCTCTATTTATGAATATGTCTGGTTTAAATGTTCCATCACTATAGCCCTCAACAATACTTTTTGACTGAATATACTCAATAGCATCATAATTATTGTGGACGCTTGAAACATCAGAAAAAACTTCAAAACTAGCAAAAGAAAGATTTGTTAGAATGATCAAACTAAAGCCAAACGAGAGCCCAATCATTGCAAAAGTATTTCTCACACCCCCATTATACTATGCACGGCCAACAAATGCAGCCCATGGCTATTGCCTTGACACACAGCATTCAGTTCAAGCTCTTGAGCGATGCAGCCAACTACCTAAAATCCTTCAACTCTCCAGGCTCAAAATACTCCTCAAGGACATCAAAGTTTTGGAACAGATAGTCCTCTAGCTTTACAGCCTCAAGACGTCTTCGTTCATCCAATTTATCCACCTTGTTTTCATATCTTAAAATTTCTTTCTCCAAGGAATCAATCTTTCTGACCAAAGCCCGTATCCTCTCTTTGGCCACAATCCCTCTCACACTCTTAAGATCGCGGCTATAAAGTCTCGCACCTTCCAAGTATTCCTCGGCACGATTAGCAACCTTTGTTGGATCTACATTCCTGACAAGTTTTTTGAGTGATCGGTGGAGTCTCATGGAAGATCGTTATCCAGCGATATAGTAGCATAAATATGGCATTTGGGCAGCTTAGAGTACTAGACTATTAAATTGACAAGAGGGTGAACCGTGATAGGCTATGAGCGTCAAATATATTTGTTGTCCAAGGTGAGCATAGTCGAGTTCCATTTTTAGACATTCAAAGTTTGATACTCTGAATAATTTCTTACACATTTTACAATGGCAGAAGGAACAATTGCTCGTGTCATGGACAGAGGATTCGGATTCATCTCTCGAGAGGGAGAGGAGAAGGATCTTTTCTTCCATTCAAATGAACTTGTTGGTGTAGAGTTTAACGATCTTAAGGAAGGGGACAAAGTAACTTTCGAAGTTGCTGAAGGTCCTAAAGGTCTTAACGCCACAAAAGTTAGCCTAGCTTCCTAGGTTGATAGTCAAAATTTGATAAACATTGGAAAATCCTAGGTTGTACGATTTGGGATTTTTCATTGAATGGTAGAAAACACTATCGAATTCAGGTGGAATTATTCTGTTAAATATTGGTATAAACATTGTATACAATTATGAGAGACAAATTAGACAAAATATTTTTGAACAAAATAACGGGAATCCCCATATTTTTTCTGGTGATATGGATTGTCTTTCAAACAGTCTTCACAGTAGGGCAAATCCCTATGGATCTCATTGATATATCTGTATACAAGCTGCAAAATTGGCTAACAGTAGCGTTACCTGAGAGCTTTTGGAGCTCCTTATTGATTGACGGTGTGATAGGGGGAGTTGGAGCAATGATTGTGTTTCTTCCATTAATAGTAATTTTATTCTTCTTCATCTCAATTCTTCAACAGAGTGGGTACTCAAGTCGAATTTCCTTTCTTTTTGAAGATTTCTTTAAGAAAATCGGTTTAAGTGGAAAGTCCATAGTCCCTATGTCTATGGGTTTTGGCTGCAATGTACCAGCGATAATGGCACTTAAGACCTTAGAAACCAAAAGGCAGAGAATCATTACCGCAATGATGATCCCGTTCTTAAGCTGCAGTGCAACATTGCCTATATACACACTTTTTATAGCAGCTTTTTTCGAAGAACAGTGGAGAGGAACAATATTATTTGGACTCTATGCGATAGGAATCATACTCTCTGTTCTTACAGGATTAGGCTTAAACAAATTTCTGAAATCAGAGAGAATAACCAGTCGCTCAATCCTCCCAAAATACAAAATCCCTGAGGTAAAGAATATACTCATATCGATTTGGAAGACCACAAAGTCCTTTTTACTGAAGGCTGGGAAAATAATCCTTCCTTTTTCAATAATACTATGGTTGCTGTTCACATTCCCGGCTAATGAAGGCGCTCCAGCGCAGATAGAAGAGTCTTATGCGGCGCAAATAGGGATGGCAGTTGAACCAATATTCGAACCCATTGGATTTGACTGGAGAATAAATACCGCTCTGTTTGGAGCATTGGGAGCAAAAGAAATATTTATTTCGACCCTTGGTATTTTCTATTCATTGGAAACAACTAGCGAGGACGGTTTAATAGAGGCGCTACAGAATGATCCCAGTATCACACCTCTAACAGCAGTACTCATCTTAGTGTTTATGCTCATATACTCTCCATGCATACCAGTTATTGCAACGATGAAGGCACAGTTTGGCACGAAATGGGCCCTCATAACATTCATCTATCCAACAATACTTGCATGGGTGATCTGTTTTACGATATATCAAACGACGACGCTACTCACTTAAAACTGCAATGATTAAGATCTTTCAAAAAGGAAAAAAAAGATCTACAATCACAACATGAAACGAATACTAACCTCCTTCCTAGTACTCATATGGCTTCTGAGTGGAGTAGGGACAATCAATCAGGCACTAGCGCAAACTGATGTTGTTAATATCTCAGTCCTTGAACGCAATGATTGTGCCCATTGCATAGAGGAGAAAGAGTTTTTAACTGAACTCGAGGAGACCAGAAATGATATTAACGTCACTTATTTGGATATTTATGAAGAAGAAAATAGAACGTTATTCAACGAAGTCGCTGAGCTAGAAGGTCTGTCCAAATCAACGCCCATCACACTTATTGGAGATACAATCATTCAGGGTTTTGATACCGCAGAGACTACCGGGAAAACATTTCTAAGCATAATTGACTCAACGCTTGAGAACCTTCCAGAGGAACACAAGGATCTGACATTCGAAAAATTCCTGGAAATTGGAGGAACCCACAATATCCATACAGCAGAAGGTGGGACCTGTGGCGAAGATTCTGATGGATGTGTCCTCACAAAAACTCCAATATACGTAAAAATACCTTTTTATGGCGCAGTAGATGTGCAGCAATACGCTCTGCCAAGTATGTCTCTAGTTTTGGGGCTCATTGACGGTTTCAATCCCTGTGCTATGTGGGCACTCGTCACCTTCATTTTGATATTGATGCATGTGGGAGATAGAAAGAGAATGTGGCAGCTTGTGGGCCTTTTTCTCGTTGCCCAGGCTATCATGTATTATCTCATTCTGAATGTATGGCTTACTGTTTGGGATTTTGTTGGTCTGGACAATATTGTCACGCCAATAATAGGAGTGGTAGCAGTTAGTGCTGGACTTTACTTCCTCTACAAATTTTTCACTTACAAAGGAGTCTGCACAGTTACTAACGCTCAAGAACGCAAAGAAACCAAAACCAAAATGCAGCGCTTGGCAACGGGGCCATTCACTTTTGCGGTAATACTGGGGATCCTTGGAATGGCACTTTCCATAAATATTATCGAATTTGCGTGCTCCATCGGAATTCCGCAAACTTTTACGAAAGTACTAGACTTAAATCCAATTGGCGCCCTGGAAAAGCAAATGTATATGGGACTCTACATGCTCATGTATATGATCGATGATGTGGTTGTGTTTGCGGTTGCACTAATAAGCATGGAAAAGATTGGGCTTACTACAAAATACGCAAATTACAGTAGCCTGATCGGGGGAGTATTAATGCTACTCCTCGGATTAATCATGCTAATAAGACCTGAGATTTTGATATTCTAGTTTTCAACCACTTCTTCCACATCGACCTCTTCTGTGTCAGTTTCTTCAGTCTCAACAACTTCTTTAGCCGCCTTTTTAAAGTGACAAAACCCTTTTCCATCGTAATCTCCCTTTGAAAACAATAGGGCCGAGAGAGCAGTCCCTAGCAAACCAAGCACCAAAAGGCCTACGACCCATTTTTTCAAGGCCTTCTTGTCAAGTTTAGAAGCCCACACAACAAAGAGAATTACACCGAGCAGCAGAAGCAACCATGAAATTTTGTAAGCAATCCACATAGGAATATGGTTAAGAAATTTATACCATCATAGAGGTACCTGCAAAAATATGCAAAATCCCCGCTTTTTACTGGTATAATCCAACCATGAGAAATACTTGCCAAATAACAGGTCAGGAATTCGATATTTCAGAGAAGGAAATGAACCTATGCAAAAAAATGGGGGTCCCATTGCCAGAGCTGTCACCTGAGGAAATACTACGACAACTAGCTGCTAGCAGAAACGAATGGACCCTATACAAAAGAAAATGCGATGCAACTGATGAAACAATCATTAGCGCCTATCCACCAAATTCTCCTTTTAAAGTGTATAAGAATGAATATTGGTGGGGTGATGGATGGAATGCACTTGATTACGGCCGTAACTACGATTTCAGCAAACCTTTTTTCGAACAATATCTCCAACTCCAGAGGGTTGTCCCCAGAGAAGGGACTTCTGTATTCCGAAGTGAAAACTGTGCATATAATGGACATGTACGCGAATCCCGCAACAGCTACCTTAACGCTCTCGCATACCGTAGTGAGGACATCTACTACTCATATTGGATGACTTATGACAAGGATTGCATCGATTGCTATCTCCTTAGGAATTGCGAGCTATGCTATTGGTGTATTGACTGTGCAGATTGTTATAATTGCATAGTTTTACAAGAAGGAACAAATTGTAGTGATTGCCATTTCTCATTTCAAATGAGGGGTAGCAAAAATTGCCTCTTTTGCACGAATTTGGTTGGAAAGGAATATCACATTTTCAATAAACCAGTTAGTAGAGAGGAATTTGAAAAAAAGAAAAAGGAGATATTAAACGGTTCATACAGTTCATTCCTGAAGGCTATGGAGGAATTTGAAAGGATAAAGTTAGAGACAATTCACCGATTTACACACAGCATCAATCTAGAGAATTCCACTGCTGATCATTCGGCAGATCTCAAAAATTGCTCTGACTGTTTCGAGGCATTCACATCTGAGGACTGCATTCATGCTCTTTCTACAGAGGATTCTCGCGATATCCACAATTGTTTTTCTGCAGGATGGCCAGGATGCGACAGGGTCTTTACTTCAGCGGTAACAAGGGGATCAACCGAAATCGCATATTGCACTTACACATTCTTTTCGAGCAATCTCAGGTATTGCGACAGCTCGAACGAAGTGCATAACAGTTTCGGATGTATTGGCCTACAACATAAGCGCAATTGCATTCTTAATAAACAGTATTCCAAGGATGAATATGATGAATTGCTACCTCGAATCATTGAACACATGAAATCAACTGGAGAGTGGGGGCATTTCTTTTCATCTGCGATCTCGCCTTACGCATATAACGAATCTGCAGCTCAGGATTACCTGCCGTTATCTGAAAGTGAAGCAAAGACTCTTGGTTATAGATGGCTTGCGAAAGACAAAAAAGATTACATAAAACCTTCGGTTCTTGAGATCCCGGACAGCGTACACGACCTAGAGGCAGGTTTTACTAAGGAAATTCTTGCCTGTGAAGGTTGTAGCAAGAATTACAGAGTCCATCCTCGAGAGCTTGATTTTTATAAGAGACAAGGCATCGGAATCCCTAGATTCTGCCACATCTGCCGTCACAGAAGGCGTTTCAAAACACGTAATCCACTAAAACTCTTCAAAAGGACCTGCAAAAACTGCCAAAAAGAAATTAAAAGCAGTTATTCACCGGAAAGAACTGAGGCGGTTTATTGTAAAAAATGCTACTTGGAAGAAATCGACTAAAGGGGCTTCTAGAAGGGGCAATTTTGTGATATACTAAAGAACCATTAAGTGTTTTAAGATGGGTGTAGAAGAAGTCGAAGGTAGAGGGGCGTCAGCAGATGGGGGGGGCAGAAGAAAAAGAACGAAGGCCATCTCCTGAAATAACAGGTGCCCAAAAAGAAATTAGGCAACAGGTCTTTGAGGACGTCCTGAAAAACGAGGGAATATTACCTGGAAAATGGGAAGAAAAATTCCCTGGAAAAGATGGACTAAAGATAGATTTGAGAGAAGATTACTCTGAGCTGCAAGAAGCAGAAATCGATGCAATAAGAGAAGGAGCATCAAGAGCATATGAAGTGGTATTGGAGGAGAAAAGACTCGTGCAAATGTTAAGGGATGAGTTAGGGCAAATTCAAGATAATGGATTCAGAGACGGATTGCTCGAAGAATTGCAGATACCAGCCGAAGAAGCGGCAATTTTTGTAAGAGAAATCCCCAAGTTGATAGATGTATTGGAAAAACCTTCTCCGGAACTATTCGAATTCAAACTTGATGTTGATGAATACAAAAGCCAAATGGCTGAGCACTTATCAAGTCTGAGGAAGAGCTTTGAAGGTGAGGATATTTTAAAAATAACTCAAAGGATTATAGAAGCGGATACTCTTCTCGCTCTGAAATTATTGGATAACGTTCGGAAAAATCCAGTGCTATCTCATCGTGAGAGAGGCGCTGTGGAAGGTGGGGATGAAGCTTCCTACGAGGCCTTAAAAGCTGCTCTAGAAGCAGATGCGGCTGAAATAGAATTTGATATAAGGATGAGTAAGGATTTCACACCTATTATTCAGCATAATGCGACTTTGGGTGACTCCGCAGAGAAAGGGCAACGAATTAGGGATCTTACTGACAAGGAATTAGCAGGAAAGAAATTGAAACACGGAGGTAGCATAGCCACACTCAAGCAATTTTTTGCGCTAGTGGAAGAGACTGGTAATAAGACGACGAAAATAAATATAGATATCAAGGACTACGATGAATATATGCTCGATGAAGTTGTGAATCTAATTCAGGCGAGCGGATTACAGCATAGGGTAGTCATTGTTTCTTGGCTGCCACAGGCTCTACAATACATTTACGAAAAAATGCCAACACTCGAGTATAGCTTGTCTTATCCGGTTGTAGGGGAGTTCACCAGATTCATTTTTAACTTCATTCAACATTTACGTGGTGACGCGGCATTTAATATGCTGGGATCTCAATGGATCGCGACATTCTTCGCAGAAGAGCGAGTAAAAAGTATGGAAAAAGGGCAAGAAACAATTTCAGGGGCGGCAAGCGAAACCATTGAAAATCCATTGATAGTAAATCCAGAGCTCGATCACAGAGAGCTAAAGGAAAAAGCTCTAAATGCTCATGAGGATCTGACGGGTAGACACCCTTTTCCTGCAAGTGGACATCACATAGTAGAAACTCCTGCTATGACAAAAATGAAGAGAATTCTGAAAAATGGCAGTATAAACCTTCTATCTACAAAGGAATTTAAAGGAATAGCCGCGGCAATGAAGCTAGCAGTAAATCCACAACGCACAGTGATCAAGTTTGCAGAAAAGTGCGCGCAAGCAGGAATAAAAGTAAATGTTTTCGACTTAATAGATCCAGATAAAATTTCAGATTGGCATAAGAAGTTGCAGGAAGCAGGAATACAAGGTGGTTCGGTATATTCCAGTAACTTCCGAACTGTTCCTAAGCTAAAATTAAGAGGGCAAACTGACTCCTAGGCCTCATGCTCATCGGATTTTGCATTTAGCATGGCAAGTTGGCCAGCACCGGTTAGGTGGGATTTTACCAATCTATCAACTTCTCCTACTAATTCTGGTTTTCCCATTTTGCCTGCTATTGCGTCTACGATTGCACCTATGGAAGAGGCTTCAGCAATGATATTCTCTCTTTTCAGAGAGACGTCGGGAGGTAAACCCCATTCAATTTCAACTAAAAAGTCCGCTACACTATTGTTATAACGATCGCAGAGGTGGTTTTTGTAGTTTTCCATTGCATATGCAAATAGTGCTTTTTCTTTTTCTCCAAATCTATCTCCTAGCTCTTCAGTCACCATTTTCTCAATTTCATTTTGTAAAGCAGCAAAAACATAGCATATCTCTCTAACTTCAGGATTTTTGAAGTATATGCTTGCTTTATCATGCAATTCGGATTCTGAAAGTGTGGCTAATTCTTCGAGTGGACCAATTGCAGCCTGGAGCTTTGCGAGCTCTTCTTCATCAACCCTATAGGATTCTTGTGGTCTATAGCCGGCTATAGCACCAAATGTTCTCTTGGCCGAAGCATTTAGCTCTAGACCGAGATACCTCTCATCAAAAAGGAGCTCATCGATAATTTTTGCGAAATGAGGAACGTTTTCAAAAAATTTCTTATCGCTTTTGTATCCAGCGATCATCAAGATAGCCATTTCTAATCCCTCTCTTTTGTGTTCATCATCTTTATATTCTTCCAAATATCCTCTAAGAACAGCTTCTAGCCTTTTAAGTTGGGATCTGTCTTTGTCCTTTCCTGCAATTTGCTCAAATAAGCCATCTTTGGCACCCCCATAAAAACCAGTGATGGCTGCCTCTATAATATCAGGATTTTCCATGGCAATCTGGAGAAGAGGATCCTGTGGTAACTGCTCTCCAGCAACTTTTGTGATTAGTCCACGTAAAGTTTGCCAATCCCTTTTAAGCTTTTCTTCAGCATTAGGGTCGAGCAGATACTCACGAATGTTTTCTACCAAACAAAGAACAACAATATTGTAATTCCCAAATCTCTCCTTATCCTTTGTGACTAAACCTTCAACCTTTGAAAGAATTCTGTCGATTTTTTGATACTGAACGCTAGTCTTCATTTGTTCACGTTGTGGACTCGTTGATGTCGAAGTAGGGAGTATTATTCCCAGCAAAGAGTCTATCTCTTCAGATCCAAGGCCTTCTGCGATGGTATCCTCTGTCAATTTTGCACCATGCTTGTCCATCACAGTCTTGATGGATTGACGGATAGCTGGAGCAGCTTTCATTAATTCATCGTCGTTGTAAACCCGGATTAGGATCTGAGTTGCAAATTGGAGTCCAATAACCAGGGCAGGATTACTCTTATTCTCGTCTCTTAGACGAAGCATGAGGAAGGTTAGAGCCCGCAAACGTTCGAAGGAATACCTGCCACTCTTTCTGGATTCCGCTACTGATTCTGGATTTCTATTCATAATCACCGTTAAACTATCCATGTTGCCCACATCTTCAATGCTATCTACCATTGCTCGAATAGTGTCACAGGCAATTTCAAAATCACTGCCTAAAACGATATTGACTCCGGGAAATGCATTTAGAGTGGAGACTCCTGCTTTAATGATAGAAATCCCGAGGGTCGCTGTATTTGCAACATCCTCAACATCATCAAAAGCATTTGCCAACTCCCTTCGAATAAGTAACAGCCCTTTCTTTGCAGCTAATCTCATTAAACTGTAATCTGTCATTTCAGCAATTTCTTTGAAAAGCGGCTTGATAACGTAAACAGCACACAAATTTAAAACTGCTTCTTGTACCGGATTCGCGCGCATAGCTTCACCTTCCATTTCTTCTAAGCTGCTATTTAGTTCCGCCAGGACTTCTGCTGGGAGCTCTTGTTCCTCTATTGGCAACATGAAACTTTCACCTGTAATAATGCTATCACTGCCTTTGACAAAGGCCATTTCCCCTTCAGTAGCTTCAGGCATCGCGACCTTTTCATCTAGTCTTTCAGAAAGTGTTAATAGGGGGTCAATGTTAATGTCTTCTTCTCCTTCTTCCACCTCTTTCTCTTCGGCGGGTTTTTCGCCCCTTCCGCCTCCCCCCATAACGATCGCCTTATCAAGAACTTCCGCTATCTTATCCTCCATTTCGGAGCTTAGTTTTTTACCTTTTGTCTTTTGCTTTATATATTTATAAAGTTCAGCATAAAGAGAATTCTCAATGTATTCAGCAAAATCTGCATTGGCAGAAATTTCAGCGATTTCAAGAGTTTTTTCCTCAATTTTGGCTACTATCTTGTCTATATCTCTAGGTCGAGAATACTTTCCTCTGCGAATGGTTCTTTCTAGGAAATCCACGATTAATTGTCCGTGGGTTTCCCATTCTTCCGCAAAGCGTTCAGGAACCGCTACTTGAGCAATCTCTGCACCTAAGGCTTCTTCAATCGTGATTTTCCCGTTAATAGCATCTCTATAGGCATCAAGAGCCCTGAAGTAGTCTTCTCCAAGGGTTTCATCGATATTTAGACCATATCCCCTGAGAATTTTGATTAATCGGTCAATTTCGTCCAGATGGGCTCTGGCCTTTTCAAGCTGATGTTTGCGGACATCCTGAATTAGGAGTTCTCCCTCTGCATTAAGCGCTCTAAGCGCACGCTCTCCCTCATTGCGTATTTCAGCTTTTGTTTTTGGTTTTACGATTTTATCCAAATGAGCAACTGCCTTTTCAAACTGACGTTTACGAGCTGCTGATTTGGGTGTACCTCTAGGGTTATCGGACATTTTGGTTGTTTAATTTTCTACGCAAAACAGCAATCACTCGAGAAAGGTGCTTATTAATCACCTTTAATTCAGCTCCTGTAAGAGGCGTTTTGGTTGTATTTTTCTTTTTATTTTTATTCATGGATACCCTAACATTATACCTTATTACAGCCAATTATTCAATTCACTCCCCAGGGAATTGACAGGAGGACGGAAACATGACATAATACGCTCTAGTACCTAAATTATCATGACAGGAAGAGAAAGATTGCCTGATGAGGATCCATCAGGAGAAATAAAGGGCTTAGGCGCATTACAAGCATGGCTTACAAGTATAGCTAGTTCAAGAGGGTCCTCACGTGAAGACGTGGGTAGGACGATGGGTACTCTTGCAGTGGTTGTTGACACCGATGGGCTCAATTATCGTCAAAAACCCAGTACAAGGGGAAATACCCCACTGGGGAAATTAGGTAGGGGGTTCAAGGTAACAGTATTAGAAGATTTTGGGGAGTGGTCAAAAATAGCTCATCCCAATGATGCGAGTTTGCCCCCAGTTTATGTGAATAACAGATACATTGAGCTAGAAGCTCAAGGGCTCAGTGAGGATTTCACAATAATGTCAAAAAGAGATGAGAGAACTTTGGGAAGTTACTCCTCACGCCTTTACAGAATGCATAGAGATCAAAACGTTAGAAATCGCACGTGGGATCATAGATTAATCGATCACGAGCTACTTATTGAGTCCTTGCTTTCACCAGAGACACAGGATCTACAGGTGGCAACCGCATTCAGTCGTTCCAGGGCAGATCTGAACAGAGAAAGACCTGCACTGAGAGCACTAAAAGAGAAATTCCTTGGGTCTTCAGAGGGAGACATCGTATTTTTCGATCTAGGCCCGGGCCTAGGGAATGTCGACCTTGGTATTGGAGGCGGCAAGGGTAAACCTGCAACAACATCCCAAGACATTGTGGATAGATTCCCAGATATTCAGGTGGTTGCACTTGATATGCCTTCCGAAGTAGATATTTTTACTGGAAAAAAACGAGGGGTTACTCGAGGAAGACCCTTCAGCATGTCTGAAACTGAGCGAAACATCGCAATTGGCAAAAGTAACTTTCATATAGCTGCAGGAAACGGATTGAAATCGCTTAAGGCACAACTTGAAGATAATTCAACCAATCCATATCCAGAAAGAGAGAGACCAGCTATAAGCCCAAATACACCGATTATAATTCGCTCGGCCAATTCTCTTGATGTTTACTGCAAATGGAATAGGGCAAATGGGAAAGACCCAAGCCTCAAATCTGCACTAGCGCAAATGGCAAAAGACTTTGAGTCAAACCCCATTATACTTCTGTTTAACAAAGAAATACTCTTCAAGGAAGCATCAAGTCGACAATGGAGAATAGTCGGAAAGGTTTCTCCAAAAGGATTTCGACACGATGATAGAGAGGGAAGGAGAGGAAAAGTCTCACCATTTCATCTTGAAATGTCCGCAATTGACAAGGAGACACCAAGAAAATGGAGAAGGCCTCAGGAAGAAGCAAATCAAGAGGATAGGTACAGTCCGCGTATAAGAGATTTTCAAGGGAATGAAGGTATTGGAGGTAGAGCAAAATTCGCTGAAGCAAGCACTCCGCTACCTCCAGGCCTAAGATTTGCTTCAGGGGTAGGCCCTGCCGGGAATATATACAGGCTTAGAGTTCAAAAAGATGCAATAAGATCTTTTGAAAGGGATTTAAAGGGCCCTGCACAGAGAAGTGGAATACACCTGCACATCAGGGCAGGCTATAGAAGTTTTGATTTTCAAGAGCAAAGTATGAGAAGAAGTTCCGAAGCTGCAGAAAGCCCAGGATATTCAGAACACCACCTTGGAACAGCCATAGATATAACCAACCTCACAAGAGAATCTGAGGGATTTTTATGGCTTCTAAAAAACGGGGCCAAATCCGGTTGGATTCCTTCCAAATATTTTTCCCCTGTATCAACAATTGTAGAACCTTGGCATTGGCGATATGTAGGAAGAGAGGCCGCAGAGCAATTCTATGAAAGGTGGAATACAGAAATCAGCAGAGAGATAGCCTTCTTAGAAGGACTAAAAGGTGGAGGTGCGCTAAGAAAAAACAAAAATCTTGCTCGCAGGTGAAAGAATAACAGAGATTACCTCAAAACTTTTTCCTTTTTATCTTTATCCTGATCCACAGTTTTTTGTGGCAGTTGTTCTTGGAAAGAGTGAATCAACGGCTCCATCTCAATTACAAAGCTGAGGGAAAAAGTAAGTCCATCAAGTTCGACAGAAACCTCAACCTCTTCGGGAAGATCAAATTCATCTTTGATTACATCTTGAATATCAGGAATATTTTCTTCTATAGCATTTACTTCTTCTTCAATAAAGCCCAAGTCCTCTTCTGTAAAATCACCAAGAGTTTCAAAATAATCTTCAAGTTCGTCTGCCGACATTAGTTCATTTGTCAAAGCAATATGCATAGTGCCGTCCTTCAAATTAATGAACACAGCACTAGTTTTACAATACGCAAGCATATTTAGAGTTCGAAGAAGCTTATCCCTAGCTTCCTGCTCATCAAGATCAATAATTTCAGGATTATCCCCTGCATCTAGAAGCCCTGCAGCATGTGCAGTGGGAAAGAATGAGGGATCTTCCTCAACATGCATGATGAGTGGACGTCCCATCATCATACTTCGCCAGATCAAAGTAGAGATATTAGCATCTGGAACAGCAATAGTATCAGCAACCATAATAAATTGGTCGTCCAAACGATCACCAGGAATTTCATCAAGTAATGGATTATCATAAAATGAGCCATTAAATGCCTCAAAACCTCTTTCAGTACTCAGAGTAACCACTTTGCCGTCAATTGATATATTTTCACCTATCAAATTGGGTTGAGAATTGATTAACTCTTCCGCGCTCTTGGCACTCTCCTCAGAATCAAATTGCAGAGCAAGTGCAAGGTCTTCCCTGCTGCCCTCTTCTCTCTTTCCTAAAAGTAAAGCACTTTCAAAAGCCTCTATATCTAAAGGTAAATCAAAACCTCCCAATGCATCAGTGATTTCAGAATTAGTCCTAACTAAAATGAATACCTGGGCATCTTCCCCAACAGCATATTCCTCAAGTCCAGGCGGTATTAAAAAAGAGCTTTCACTTTCATTCTCGCCATCTGCATTTTCTTCAATCCCAGGACCAACAGAATCGACACTACCTTTGAAGAATCTCTGATAAACAAAATAACCCGAAACGAGAAGGGCTAAAATTACAACAATCAAAACTATAACCTTCCAAATCGATCTGCCTTGGGCAGGAGGGGAGGGGGTGACACCAGGAGTAGGTGGGTCTACAGAGCTAGGTGGAACAGGAATATCATCCATGTTTATAAAATAACGAAATCTAGAGAAAATTACCATCCAGATTTTTTTATTAGACGAATCTCCCCAAATCATATAAATTCCAATTGGGCTTTAACTTTTTTTAAAATGGCAGGATACGCAGATGTTGTCTTAGGGCTTCAGTATGGTGATGAGGGGAAAGCAAGAATTGTTGATAACCTTGCACCAGATTACGATATCGTAGCTCGTTTTAATGGTGGCGCGAATGCAGGTCACACCATCGAAACGGAGGAAGGTGGCAAAGTCGCATTAAACCAAATACCTTCTGCGATTTTTTATAAGGACAAGCTCCTTTATATCGGATCAGGTTGTGTAATCAACATTGAAACCGTGGCAAATGAAGTGGAAAAAATTGAGAAACTAGGGCTACCACTTAAAGATCGGCTCAGGATTTCATCGCAATGCAGTGTTGTACAGCCCCATCACATTCTACTGGATGGGCAAATGGGCAAAACAATAGGTACAACAAAAAAAGGTATCGGCCCATGTTATGCGGACAGAGCATCTCGAATGATGGGGGATAGACTTGTAAATATTAGAACAGGAGACTTATACGATGATCCAGATAAGTTTTTTGGATTAATAAAGGATAATCTTGAAATCGAAACGAAGAAACACAATCTGTCCAGTGACCTAGATTTTGATAAACTTAAAGAGGCTTTTCAAAAAATCCGCCAATTTATTGAGCCTGACACACTTTTCTTAGCCAAGAAGGTTAAAGGGGGAGCGAAAGTCCTTTTTGAAGGAGCTCAATCTTGCATGCTTGACGCTACCAAAGGAGCCGTACCATATGTCACATCCAGTAGTACAGTCGCAGCTGCAGCATATTTCGGCGGAGATCTTTCACCTAACTACCATCGTAAGACCTTTGGAGTTGCAAAGACAATGATGTCGAGAGTTGGACACGGCCCTTTTGCATCAGAGTATGGGGGCAAAAAATCAGAGCAGTACTGCATGCAATCCGAGGGGGACGGCCCAAAACATGGTCGATCAGTTGAGGAACAGTACAACGTTCAAGAACTCATAAAATCAGAGGATGAATTCGAAATGAGCAAAGCTCTGCGTATTCTCTCCAAAGAATATGGCACAGTTTCAACCAGACCTCGCAGAATAGGAGAGCTAGATTTGGTACAGCTTAATTATGCGATACTAATGAATGGAGTGAGCGAGATATTCCTAACAAAATGCGACCTTTTAAGGGAGTATTCAGATACAGCAAAAGGGAAAATACCACTGTCTACAGAATATGACTTGGATGGAGAAACGATAGATTATGTGCCAGGATCAACAAATGCTTATTACCGTGTAAAAAAACGAACTGAATATTTTGATTCTTTTTCGGAAGACGTCTCAGAAATGACAAGTGAGTCACAACTTCCACAGGCTCTTAAAGATCTGCTAAAAACCATAGAGGAAAGAACTGGTACAAAGGTCGGAGGCATCGGAGTTGGACCACAAAGAAGACAATTCATAAAATTCTAATGGAGGAACAAGCACTCAAATACCACAGCAGTAAGCCCGCTGGGAAATTAAAAATAGCTCCCTCAAAACCTCTGAAAACCCAAAAGGATCTTTCTCTTGCGTACACACCATGGGTCTCTAAACCTTGCCTCGAAATAGAAAAGGACCCGGAAAAAGTATGGAAATACACCAATCGAGGAAACACAGTTGCCATAATTAGTGATGGCACTGCAGTCCTAGGATTAGGCGATATAGGACCTGAGGCAGGTCTTCCGGTTATGGAGGGCAAAGCGATTCTCTTCAAGAAATTCTCAGGAATCGACGCCTACCCACTTTGTCTCAGATTTGAAGAGAAAGATTACCTCGAAGAATTTATGACAGCAGTCAAATCTCTCGAGCCAAACCTAGGAGGAATAAATCTTGAAGATATCGCTGCGCCACTGTGTTTCGAGCTACAGACTCGGCTCGACAAAGCGATGTCAATCCCTGTCTTTCACGATGATCAAGATGGTACAGCCGTAATAATGCTTGCCGGACTATTGAGCGCTCTGAAAGTTGTTGACAAGGACAGCACTAACATCAAATTACTGATTAACGGCGCTGGCGCCGCTGGTATTTCAATAGCACGTTTGCTTTCACAATATGGTCTTTCCAAGGAGCAGATTTATATGTGCGACCGAAAAGGGTTAATAACAAAAGATCGAGATAACCTAAATAAGTATAAGCTAGAATTTGCCCAGGCGAGCCCTGCTAAAGAGCTAGCAGAAGCAATAAAAGGTGTGGATGTGTTCATTGGAGTTTCCGCTCCGGATGTGCTCAAACCAGAGATGGTAAAATCAATGGCAGATGATCCAATCGTTTTCGCAGCTGCAAATCCAGTCCCCGAAATAATGCCTGACCTGGCCAGGGAAGCGGGCGCAGCAGTGGTTGCAACAGGCCGTACTGATTTCCCAAATCAGGTCAACAATGTCCTGGGGTTTCCGGGTATTTTCAGAGCAGCCTTAGACACACGGTGCTCCACGATTAATCAAGAAATGAAAATCGCAGCGTCAGAAGCCCTTTCCAAGCTCACTACTGAACCACTCGAAGGGAAAATCAAAGAAATCGTGGAAGAAGCATATCCACAAGACACTAAAGCAGGTGTTTTCGAAGGAGAAAATCCCTTAAAAGCATCGTACATAATCCCAAAAATATTCGATCTACGTGTCGTCCCTCGTGTCGCAAGGATGGTAGCCAAAGCCGCAATGGACTCAGGCGTCGCAACTATAGAAATAGATGATCTAGATGCTTACGAAAACGAGATTTTTCAAGGAATACTACCCAGCTGGCAATAGAATTTCACACCTGGGAACACATCTGATATAATCAGACAACTGTAAACAGATTTTATGGAGGAATTCCAAAGTCTTCTAATATTGATGGTCGTTGTCTGGGTAATGGGTAAGATTTTTAGAATGTTGTCGCTGCCTGTGATTTTTGGTGAATTATTAGGAGGTATAATAGTAGGGCCACTTGTGCTAAACCTCGTTAGTCCAGAAAGCGTTACCATAAAAGTTCTAGCAGAGCTGGGAATATTTTTTCTTATGCTTCACACGGGACTCGAGACTAACCCAAAGGACTTGTTTAAGGCTTCCAAAAAATCAATACTGATAGCTCTAGGAGGATTCCTCTTGCCATTCGGGTTAGGATATTTGTCATCAATTCTGCTTGGACTACCTATAAATGAAGCATTGTTCGTTGCAATGGGTGTATCAATGACTGCAATAGCGATTTCGGTCAGGTTATTCAAAGACTACAAAATACAGGGTACAGGGATTGCGAACATGATTTTAGGCGCAGCAGTTATTACAGACATAATAGCACTTGTTGTATTCTCAATAATCCTATCTATAGTTGAGACAGGAATTGTAGAATTCACCTCTATAGTTATTATGTGTGCAAAAATACTACTATTTTTCGCTATCGTAATAGTAGGAGGATTAAAAAGCGCACCATACCTTGATAAGGTGCTTCATAATAAAGGGTTCACATTCTCCTTAATTGTAGCTCTGGGCATAGGTCTATTCGCTGAGTTAATTGGATTACACATGATAATTGGAGCATTCCTTGCAGGCCTATTTATTAGAGAGGAAGTCCTAGACGAAAAGATATTCAATAAGATTGAAGATAGGATATACGGATTGAGTTACAGTTTTCTTGGGCCAATATTTTTTACAAGCTTGGCGTTTAATCTCGATTTTAAAGCGGTAGGTTCAAACCTGGGATTACTATTCGCAATTGTAATAGTGGCAATTTTAGGTAAAAGCATCGGGGCAGGGGTATTTGCATATATTCAAAAAATCAAATTTCGAAGGGCCGCAATTATTGGGATAATTATGAATAGTAGAGGTGCTGTTGACTTGATAGTCGCATCAATAGCATTCGAAAAAGAGCTCATCGGTAAAGAAGTCTTCTCAATTTTAGTGATAATGGCATTTATAACGACACTTTTTGCAATTTTTGCCACTAAACCACTCATAAAATATGCGAAATAAAATACTAATCATACTAGCAGCCATAATGATTTGTGGGCAAACCGCTTACGCAGAAATGCTGCTTTTTGTAAGTGATAGTTGTTCCTTCTGTCAAAAATTAGAAGAGCAGCTAAGTGCAAAGGACTATTTCAGCGAATTCTCGATTCTACGTTTTGAAATAAGTAAAGACGAAGACAACCGCCTTTTCTATATGAGGGAAGCGCTTGAAAGAGATTATACGGAAGGACAAGTGCCTCTTCTGATAGACGGTGATCAGTATTATGCTGGGGCCTCTAAAATCATGGAGTATCTTGAACAGCTAAACACCGAAACACCTGCTCCTAGTCAACTAACAGCGGAGGATTCTAATCGGCTAAACGACATGTTAAAAGCGAGCGTCATCCCAACTTCTGAGCCACCTCCTGCTACAACTTCGAACACAACCAAAAACATTGGGATAATAGCAATTATCTTCGGACTTACACTCTTTGGGGCCATCATGTGGCGAGCCAAAAAGAAGAGGTAACTTATTCAAAAGGGATTTCTAATTCTTCTCCAAAGGTAGGAATATAGACGTCTTTATAACCATTATCGCCTAGGGCACCTTGGAAAGCTTCCAGCTGAGTTTGTTCGCCATGCACAAGGATAATTTTACTAACACCCTTGACGCGGCCTACATAATCAAGAAGATCACTCCTGTCTGCGTGTCCAGAAAAGGCATCCATCACATAAATATTTGCTTTAACTCTATGGGGATCTCCAAAAATATTCACTTCTTTCTCTCCATTTACAAGCTTTCTTCCGAGGGTGTGCTCAGCCTGATATCCAACTATGAGAACAGTGTTTTTAGGGTTCTCCAAGTTATTTCTCAGGTGATGCAAGATACGTCCATGCTCACACATCCCAGAAGCTGAGATAATAATCATTGGGCCAGGTTTTTCATTTAAACTCTTTGATTCCTCTACGCTACGAGTGTAGTTGAGATCACCAAATCCAAAAGGGTTATCGCCTTTCTTCAAAAATTCATCATTTGTTTCTTTATCAAAGCACTCTGAATGAGTGCGAAAAACTTCAGTTAAATTACCGGCTAGGGGACTGTCAACATAAATGGGGATCTCAGGGATCAAGTCTTTGTTTTGCAGAAGGTGTAAATGATAAACAACCTCTTGCGCTCTTTCCAAAGCAAACGCAGGAATAATGAGTTTACCTCCATTTTTGCACATTTCATTGACCACGACGGCCAGGTCGGATTCGATAGTCTGTAAACGGGCATGCAAACGGTTTCCATAAGTGCTTTCAGAGATAAGAATATCAGTCTGAGGAATTTTCTGGGGATCTCTCAAAATAGGCAAACCTCTCCTCCCCAAGTCACCAGTAAAACAGAGCTTAAGATGCTTCTTGCTCTTTTCATCATAAAAAATTAAATGGACAAGAGCAGATCCTAAAATGTGCCCTGCATCATAAAAAGAAGCTACAATACCATCTCCGACAATAAAACTCTGCTCATAATTAACAGCATGAAAGAGCTGGAGGGTCTTCTCTGCATCCACTGAAGTATAAAGAGGCTCTGGAATATCTTCCTTTTTCTTTTTCTTCCTCTTCATCAAATATTCGACTTCTCGTTCTTGTATGTATGCGCTATCCATCAACATGTAATTACACAGATCACGAGTAGCGTGAGTACAATAAATAGGTCCCTCATATCCCTTCTTCGAAAGAATAGGAAGATTACCACTATGATCAATGTGGGCATGCGAAAGAATCACAGCGTCAAGCTCCTTTGGATCGAATTGAAAATTCCTGTTTTTCTCATCAGCTTCTTTACGCCGCCCTTGGAACATCCCACAATCCAGAAGAATCTTTTTATTATTGAAGGTTATTAAATGCTTTGAGCCAGTAACTTCACCAGCTGCCCCACAGAATTTTATTTTCATAAGAGAATTATACCAAAAAAACAGAGGAATCGCTAATGTCAAAACTCAATCACGCCAGCTCTAATCTGGGCCTTCAGATCTTCACCATAATCACCATAGCCAATGAAATCCTCGATCCAAGAAGAATGCTCTTCTGCGGTCATCAGGCGACTCTGCGAGCGTTCACTCTTCATTGGAAAGAGATAAATCTTGGTGCGTAAACCTTCACCATTGTCGTCATCATCCAACACTATTCCAATAGCTAATTCCTCCTGTGTCATCTGAGACCAATATTGGTCAAAAACAAAATTCCCAAGAGAATAAAAAATGAATTTACCATTATATATCTCGAAGCTTTGTACCACATGAGGATGATGGCCAATCACAAAATCAGCCCCAGCATCTATAAATGCGCGACCAGGCTCAATCTGACTACCCCAATCGGGTCTATGCTTATATTCTTGCCCCCAATGCACTGAAACAATTAGATAATCTACCCCCTCTCTCACATCACTGATCAGATCAAGTGCCGCGTCATCATCGAGCTTGTGAGTTACATCCTGAAAACAGACAAAAGCCATCTTCTTCTTGCCAATCCATTTATAATAGACGCTCAAAGGATCAGCTTCGCTTGGATGACCACACCAGGAAACTCCAGCTTTATTTAAGGCAGAAATTGTAGTATCTCGCCCTTCCCAACCCTGGTCAACGGCGTGATTATTTGCAATGGACATCAGATTAAAACCATTGTTTTTGAGGAATGGTGCGATGTCCTCGTTAAAAGAAAAGGACATAGAGGTTCCGCCCTTCTTTCCTTTGCCTTTGATTGGCCCCTCAAGATTGCCATGCACAATGTCAGCCCCCTCAAAAAACCTGCCCTCATAACCGCGAATATTTTTGAAAACGTAACCTTTACTACCAGATTCATCCATCAAAGTACGCACATATCTCCCCATCATCATGTCACCAAAGGCTAAAATCGTTAGGTCCCGGTCCTCGCTAAGGGCTTCCCCTTCACGAAAGAGCACGGTCTCACGTGAAACCTCAACCTCCTGAGCATCCAATCCCTCCAAATATCTCATAATTGAAAAAACAACGGGACGACTATCTGTATCCATTTGATCAATTCCACTTAGATCAAAATTCTCAAATACATTGCGAGTCAGCTCAAAGTGAAAGTCACTGGCCAAGGCAGGCATTTCGCGCGAGAAAGCAGTCGCTCCCAGCAAGAAAACATTGTCCTCTTTAATATCAGTTAAAAGTTCAGCAAATATTTCCAAATCCTCATTCCTAACAGAATCCTTCAAAACAATGGGGACAATTTTGGCTTCAGGGAAAGCTTTTTTGATGAATGGTGCAAGCACGCTAATCGACTTTTCTTCGTGAAAAGCCCAAAAAGATGTGCCCAATTTGAGCTCATCAAAATCAAGAATTTTTTCCTGCAATTCATCATCAAGCTCAAGCACTCCAAAATCAGTGTCGTAATCATGATCCGAAAATCCAATACTATAGCGACCTCCTCGGCTGTGGTTCTCACCAAGAATTATGAAAGTTCTTACATCTTGGGTTTTTGATAAATCGCTAAAGAATTCCGCCAAACCTTTAGAGTTGGCAATGATGGGGGACACGATTGCTGCGATAATCTCAGGCCTTTCTTCATCAAGGTCGGAATCAAGAACACTGTCATAGATTTCTTTGCTTCTTGATATCGCCTTGTGATAGATAGTGGGTGCCATCGCATCCTCGGCGAGTTCATCTTCAACGCCCACCATTCTAAAGGTGTCATCCAAAAGAAGCTCACCTTCGTTAATCTGCCAGACCAAATACCCCGCTACAGCCAGGCCCAGAACTAAAGTCCATCTACTCATAAACTAAGCATTAAGCATTCCCTCCAATTTGCCTGTGGCTTCAAGAGCTTTTAGATCATCAAAACTCCCAATGTGGTGGGAATTAATGAAAACTTGAGGTGTGTCATTACGATCGTCCGATTTCATCCTCATTTCAGCGGCCATTTCATTGTCATCATCAATGGATTTTTCATCAAAATCAATTTTCCTCTCTTCAAGCCAAGTTTTGCAGTTCTTTGAATAGGGACAGTAAGATTTAGTGTAAATTAGAACATTTGCCATATGTTTTTGTTAGTTTTACTAGTCGTTATGATACTCTTTTCCTTGAATTATACAAATTCCGCGATAGATCTGCTCCAGAAGAAAAAGGCGAGCCATCAAGTGGGTAAAAGTCATTTTAGATAATGACAATCTGGCGTCAGCACTTTTTTTGACAGATTCAGATAAGCCATAAGGCCCCCCAATTATAAAGACTACAGTTTGACCGTAATCCTTGTAAGTCTCCAGGAATTTAGCAAATTCACTTGAAGTCATTTCTGTCCCACCTTCGTCAAGAACAACAACAAAATCATTGTCCTTCACATTGATTCTATCCTCATCCTTGACTCCCACAATCTCCACTTGAGCATATGGTTTCATTCTCTTTAAAAACTCAGCTTCCTCATGAGCAAATGGCGCCTTCGTTTTTCCTATTTGGACAATTTTAATCCGCATGAGCCAATACTATGCTAAAATCCTAACCATGCAAAATAGAAAAATCGAAATCTACACAGACGGAAGCTGTATCGGCAATCCTGGGCCAGGAGGATGGGCCGCGATCATTTTGTATGAAGGAAAAGAGAACAAGATTTCGGGTAACGATCCGGACACCACAAACAACCGCATGGAAATGATGGCAATCATACAAGCACTTAAGTGGCTAAGACAGAAATCCGGCCTGTCTCACGAGGATCTCCAAAATCATAAGATAGAAATCCATAGCGATTCCAACCTCATAATTCAGACAATGAACCAGGGCTGGAAAAAAAAGGCAAACACTGATTTATGGGCTGAATTAGATCGTTTAAGAGCCTGGCTTGATATAGGCTGGAAATGGGTAAAGGCTCATCATACAGACAAATACAACAACCTAGCTGATGAGCTAGCTTTCAAAGAAGCACAAGAAATCTCAAAGGGCTAATTACTACCCTAATTTTTCTGCAATTTTCTCCTTCGCTTGAAAACCAATTGCCTCATCCACAACTTCGCCGTCCTTAAAGAATTTTAGGGTCGGAACGCTCTGAATCCCATATTTACTGGCCGTATCAGGAGCATTATCGATGTCGCATTTGCCAATTTTCCATTTACCTTTGTATTCAGAGGCTAGTTCTTCAATTGCGGGAGCCATCATCTTGCACGGCCCACACCATTCTGCAAAAAAGTCCACCAAAACAGGGATATCTGACTTGAGAACTTCTTCCTCAAAATTTTCATCGGTGAGTATTAATTCTGCCATAGGAATAAGATTAAATTTGTGCAGCTATATTAGCCACATTAATTATTCTTTTCAATAGGCATTTAAGCTCTACTTTAACTCCGCCCTGTTCATTATCTCATTGGCTTGTTTGTGCCACTCGCTTACATCCGATGCACTGGCCTTCCCACAAAAAGATTTCCTCAGGATCCTTAGATATGGCAATTTCCGGATCGCATATTGGTAAGGAGAATGTTTCAGATCGCGCTTATCTTTATAACAAGGGTCCTTAGCAAAACGTAAATTTACGAGGGATTGATCAATCTCACGAGTTTTATCCTCAACCTTGTCAGCTGGTGTTCCCTTTTCCATGATTATCTTAAAAAAGAAAGTCTCATGTTTCGGTGAGGTTTGGTCTTCAGGTGGCTTTCCACCCTGTTCCCAGCGCGGCAAAATCGAAAAAGCTACAACATTCTTATCCGGAATTGCTAGCATCACCCAACGAATATAACTATTCGCTACAGCAGGATCCTTCGCAATCCCATAAAAAACACTATAGTCATCAACCATATCCTTAAGAAGCTTTGTCTTCTGCGCAAAAACTTCGTCCTCAAACATGAACTCGGTAACACTTGTGGCCATTTCATCGTCCATCTTTTTAATATCATGAAGGCTAACAGATTTCCCCCCCTTCATTTTATAAGCAAGCTTAAGCAACGTAGCGGCATGAAATTCAATAAAGGCTTGTTTCAAAACATCATTA
>CAZCLD010000007.1:29101-40979 GCA_964499425.1 uncultured Candidatus Peribacteria bacterium
CATACATTCCACCAAGCAAAAGCTCCATCTTCTCTTTGAAAAACTCATAATCATTTCCAAGTTGAGAGAAGAATAGTGTAAGGCCATCATCCATTACGACTTTAAGGGTGTACTCAAGCTCATCGAATTCGTAAAAATTTACAAAGTTAAAATGCACGGCAAATGCGTCTTGTACCGTAGGAACAACTACTAAGCTATTCTCATACAAACGAAATTTAGCGTGCCCTTTATTTATCGGTTTGGCAAACTTACTAACTCTTTGGAAGTTCCCCTCGAATTCAGCTTTTAGCTTTCCGCCTTTCATGAATAAACCGTCCATTAAAAATTCATTGCGCGATTTGTAGAGATCAGTCAAAAGTTGCTCGAACAAAGTTCCTGCCTCGGACAAGGTATATTTCTCTTTGTTAAATGTGATGAAGAATATTCGATCGTTACGATGGTAGAATTCCTTTATCTCAGAGAAATTCATCAATTCTCCTTTATCCGTAGCTCCCTTGCCTTTCAAACGAAACCCCTTTGCATAAATAATAACCTCCCCCTCTTTATCAAGGATGGTTTTGTTCGAAAAGTTCGACTTTTGGTAACGCAAGTTATACGAGACCTCCATAAGGTTGATTAATAGAAGATGACTACTTAATAATGAAACGAAATTAACCGTAGAAATTAACCGAACGCACTCTATCCCTCTAAACAGCCTTTGTAAAGGGGATTTTACACCATTTCACGCAAACCTCTTATTGTGCTATCAAGAGTGGTAAGTCTTACAAAAGTAGCCGTAGCATTGAGCTGTTGCCGCAGATACCTGGTAAGATCTGGAATGCTTGGATCTTTTGTGGCCACCACTAACTCGTCAAACCTATCAAAAGTACTGGCTGCTTCGTCTCGAGGTAGCATTTTCATGCCTCTCATATCTCTCCACGAAGGAGCAGCATCTCGCAATTCCTCTAAGAAACTAAGTAGGTCCCTTTTAGCCTGGCGAGCTCTTTCCCGGTCTAATTCTCTTTGTCGTTCTTGTTCAAGCCTCTCCGCCTCTCTTTGTCGTTCTTGTTCAAGCCTCTTCGCCTCTTGATGCCTTGCTCGTATAAAGTCAATTGCGATATCTTGAGAAGTATCTCTTTCTGAAATGCTTAACATATTCCCCAATCTTCTTTCTAATTCTCCACCTATTGAGGTGCTGCGGTAATTAACATCCATCCTCATTAGGATGCTTGCACAACTATAGGCTCTGTGAATATCCCCATTTATTTCATAGAGCTTTGCTAGCACAATTAAACACTCGACTTTGTCTAGATCAGGTGTTTCATCTTTTACAAGATGATCCTCATAAAATCTCTGTCTTTCCTCCGGATCAAACTCAGCTCTGTCGCCAAGTTTTTCCTTAAATGCAATTTGGGTCTCATAGCGTTTATGCTGAATGCCAAATTTTAGTGACCCAGGATCAACTTGGATGGCTACAAGCGCATCAGGACCAGTCTCATCTATGAAGGAAAGATGCCTATCTATCGAAGTCAATCTGGCTTCAGGGTCTCTAACTGCACTATGGAGTTCAGTTAAACTATTATGCCGGTGTAGCTTTTCGGCTAGATCTAACTCTTTTTTCAGCAGAGCCTCAGTAATTGAAATCTGAGCACGAAAATGATTTACTTTCTTCGCCATCAATGCCAACTCACTTAGAGCAATCGGCCCTAATGCTTCTAAGCGTTCAAGATCTTGCTCAAGATCTGCGCCAAGTGTCTTAAACCCAATCCCCCAGTCCTTCATACCTTCACGTACTTTGCGAAGGGCCTTATGAGCTTCAGGGTTCCTATTTCGCCCAAACTCATGTCTTACGAGCTGTAACCCATAGTCTAATGAGTGGGCAACTTCGCCCCTTTGCCTAGAAATCTTCTGGAGTCTCTTGAGCGCGGTACCAATTGCTGATAAATCCGGAGATCCTCTTGAAATCTGTGAATAATATTCTATCGCAGCATCGTTTTCAGGTGCACCTTTTTGGAATTTCGCAGCAAAAATCGTGTCTCTAGCTCTAAACACGATATAGCTAAGTGTGGAATCTAAACCCAACTCTTGTTCATCTTCTTGAGACAATGGAAGCAGTTCCTCAATATAATCAATAAGAGATTCGTTGGTACCGATACATGAATCTGGATCGCCAAGCATACGATGTAACTCCTGCAAATGGTAAAGGTTGAGAATCCTATTCCTTGGGAGAAGATCTTCTCGATCGCTTAGTATTTGTCTGTAAGCCAACTCACCCTCAATGTCCCCGTGTCTGTAAGCTCTCATCGCTAATTCGGTCACCAGGGAGGTAGCATAAGTCCTCACTTTTGCCAGATCTACGCCTTGTCCCTTGCCATCAATTCTATCAGCGGCAACCAAAGCCCGTGTTCCTATATTAATAGCCGCATTTGCTTGGGCTCTTACAGCTTCCGCTACAAGCCCTACAGCAGATGTCAAAAATTCTCGCTCCTCCTCAAGAGAGTCAAAGGTCTTTTGACTCCTGACAACTAGCTTTTGGAGTTCTGCCCAGACAGCTCTCCTAACTGTGAGTTCAATCAGGCTATCATCGTCACAAGCGGAAGTTTCCAACTTGGCTAGCACTAGGTCTGTAACCAAGGTAGCTAATTCATGTGTATCCTTTGTCACTCTAGTACTAGGCGTGTCTACACCCCCAGCAGACGGCGCTGGATCTCCTTCAACATGGCGAAGAGGGGGAACACTATCAGTCATCTTAACAATTAGAAAATGAACTGAATTCTCCCATAAAACCGGCCACCTGTCAAGCCCTAGTAGTATGATTCAAGCACCCCTACACATTCATTTAGGGCTTCCTCAACGGCAGCCTGAAGGTCCTCATCCTCAGCATACTTCTCCGTTAATGCGATCATCTTGTCTTCATCTTCAATATCAAAACCATAACTTGCATATATTTCGTTTGTATCCTCTTTCAGTTTTGGGTCAAACAAATCCTCAGCCTGGAAGACCATACAGGTAGTTTCTGTAGTAGCATCTATGAACCTCTGCTTTTCATCATCAGCAGCAATTGCCTCCTCAATAGCAGTTTTACCGGAATCAGGATCTTCTTTAACCTCAGCCTTCCAAAGGCGACATCCGGAGAACATCAAAATGAGAAAAACCAAGCCTAATATTTTTGAAACCTTCATCAGGGCCAGAATAGACGCATGAAAGAAAAAGTCAAAGATTTAACAATATTAAATCCATCCCGCAAGCCTACTTAAAGCTTAAATAAGCTAAAAAATGATATAATCAAACGAACATCTCGTTATATAGAATATGGAATTTTTCAAAAAAATATCAATAGCCTTAGTAGTAAGCATTTCGATTCTGGCTTTGACTATTATTGGTCTGATAGATTTAGAGAACAACAATAAGACAAGGGCAGTAACTATAAAAAGTCCCGAAGTGATAACGATGGACTCTCGCAGGATTAGTTATCAGCCTATTTTGATAGCTCCGTACAAGGATATGGACGTGTTTATGTCGGAAGAAAAATCCCCAGGGTTCGAGTTCACATCCGTTGGAGGATCTTGGAATGAAATATCTGCAGAAGGCACAAACGTGGAGGCAGAGGTCAAATTCAAGGTGGATGATGTCTGGACAGAATGGATTTCAATGGAGGAAGAGCTCGACCCCAAGTCTGGCAAAAAATATGCAATGGCATCCAGCGATCCTGCAACTTCAATAAAATATAGATTCATCCTCTACGGTGACGGGAAAAATAGCCCTGTAGTTAAGGATATTGACTGGACATTCATCAAAGCCGCGAAAAAGGTTTCGCTAGAGTCAATAGAAAAACCCAGATATTCTTCATTCGTAGCTTTGGCAAAAGATCCCACCGGAGTAATAAACAGATCAAACTGGGGTGCAGATGAATCATATCGTTATCTCAGCGACAACAACTTAGATTACCCCCTGGCGGAATTGGACGCAGAATTCTACGAGAAGTACTTTGATGAGCTTCAGTATTCTCGGGTAGTAGAAACTGATGAAAATGGAGATAAATACAAGTGGCCCCTCCAATACCCCGAAAAGGTCAAGAAGGTGATCATTCATCACACAGCAACAACCAAGAATCTAGATAATCCAGCGCAAGCCATTCGTGACATTTACCACTATCACGCAGTAACAAGGGGCTGGGGAGACATAGGCTACAACTATCTCGTGGATCTTGAGGGAAATATATACGAAGGCCGTTACGGTGGAGAAGGAGTAATCGGAGCTCATTCTGGCCCAGGAAATCATGGGTCAATAGGTGTAGCTATTCTTGGGAACTATCAGGAAACACCGGTACCAGAGGAAGTACTCACGAAACTTAGCCAATTTATCTATAAAAAATCCAAAATCCATGGAATCGATACTGACGCAATGTCACTTTTTAGAGGTGATCTGATGTATAACATATTTGGGCACAAAGATATCATGAGTACAGCTTGCCCTGGCGATTACCTCTATAACAAACTCCCCATAATTAGGGGTATCGCAGCGCAGGATACAGAGCAAAAGGAGAAATTTGTAAAAGATTATGACTATCAAAACAAAAGTGACCTCTACTATCTAGAGCTCAAACCAAACGAGAACATTGATGTTACGGTCAAGATGGAGAATATCGGAAAGATCGATTGGAACGAAGAAACCTTTATCGTAGTAGATCAAAACCCAGCTTTCGATGGAGTAATCTCTTTCCCAACAAAAGTGGATGCCACATTAGCGATGATGGAGGAAACAGAGGTTAAACCTGGAGAAACAGCCACATTTAATTTTCAGATAAAAGCTGCCACTACCGGTGAAACTGTATATATGAATATCGCTCCTTTAGCCAACGGTGAGAAGAAAATCAACGATTATTTTGTACTCCCAGTTGCTGTCCAGCAACCTGTATACAAGTATCAATTTATTGAGGCCAAATTCCCTGGAAACCTCATGAAGACAGAGGAAGAGTTTAAGGCTTGGGTGAAACTAAAGAATACTGGGAACGTAATTTGGGAAGACATCTCTCTTGAAAGCGAAAACACTTCTTCCATTCCGAAAGAAGGTGCTGTTGGTCAGGAAGAAATTGCCACTTTCGAATTTACTTTTTCTAGCCCAGGTAAGGCTGGATACTTTAAGGAAAGTCTAATTCCGACAATATCAATTGGACTTCCTCGGTACCAATTTCATTTGAGACGATTGTTTACAGTAAGGATTATGATGCGGAGATTTTATCTAAGCCATTTGTGAATAATTGGGAGCAAGGCAAAAACTACACTCTTAGTTTGAAATTCCGGAACATTGGGAGCGAGAACTGGGAAAAATCTGACTTTAGTAGCGTGTTTGTAAAGGAAAGCGCGCTAAAAATCTCTGAGTTAAATTTGGATCCTTCTACAGTAAAACCTGGCGAAACAGGGACAATCAATTTTACAGTAGAAGTAGATGAGGAAGCCGAGGAAAAGAATATGTTTATGCTAGCGCGACCCAAAATAAAGAATAAGCCTATCTTCTCAAAGCCTGTTTATCTCAACTACAGCGTTGTAGAGAAACAATTCCAAAACCTAGATCAGCAAGAAGAAATCCGAATCAAACTTGGGTTTTCAGGCGATCCAGAAATAACTGCAAACGGATCTTATGAGGTTTACGCTGGCGAAACCTTTTTAAGCACTCTTAGCGCAGGTCAAATAACTACAGTCGAAAAAGAAAATGGAAGCTACAGAGTGAAAACACCCAATGCAAACTTCTTGAAATCAGAACCGATTAGATTCCATCCGAAAAACAGCGCAATTTTAAAAATTAGTAATTTTGAGAATAGACCGGCATGGAATGAAAGCCTAAACGACAATGAATACAGGGGGATCCTTGAAGTAATCGAAGACGAAGAAAGTTTAATAGTGATAAATGAAATCGCACTTGAAGATTATCTCAAGGGGCTAGGGGAAGTATCAAACTCAGAGGAGCCGGAAAAAATAAAGGCCATTATGATCGCGGCCAGAACATACGCAAAATACTACATGGATATAGACGAAAAATTCCCTGGCAAACCATACAATTTAGATGACGATCCTAATGTAAGCCAAAAATACATTGGCTACGGTTTTGAAAAGCGCGCTCCAAATGTCGCTGCAGGAGTTGACGCCACCAAGGGCAAAGTGGTTACCCATAGTAGCGAAGTGGTCAAAACTCCATTCTTTAATCAGAGTGACGGAGTTGCTACCAAAAGCGCCGAGGAGGTATGGGGATGGACACACACACCATATCTGAAAAGCGTTAGTGACTTAACTTGTGATGGAGACCAATTCCTGGGTCATGGGGTCGGACTTAGTGGCTGTGGGGCCAAAGGTATGGCTCAGCAGGGATTTGACTACGAAGAAATCCTCAAACACTACTACACAGGCATTGAAATTGCAGACTTATACTAAACCCGGTATAAGAAAAGCATGTTAACACTCGCAATCAATACTGCTTCTTCTCAAACTGCAATCGCTCTTTTCGAAGACAAGAAACTTGTAGAGGAAAATTCTTGGCACTCTAATAATGATGAGGCAGAAAAACTCATGCCATCAATAAATAATCTATTAGGTCAAAGGGGGTTTGATGAAGTGGAGGAAGTGTTCGTTGTCAAAGGTCCAGGATCTTTCACCGGCCTTCGAGTTGGCGTAACAGTGGCAAACACTCTATCCTACCTTACTGGAGCCAAATTATACGCAATTTCTGCATTCGATTATTGGCGTTTACTTTATGATATACCAATCTTGATCTACGCAGGTAGCAAGGGAATATATCTGAGCGAGAAAAACAAGGAGGTTGAAATAATAAATATGGATGACCTCAATCAAGCTCTAGCAAAGCGAGATATAAAAAAGGTTCACGGGGATATCTCTGATGAACAAAAATCCATGTTGAAAGCAGAATTCATCAACTCTGATAAGAGCTTCGGGGAAGTAATGCAGGAAATAATCACTCAGCGGCATACACCAGAAAAGATAGTAAAACCTCTATACATAAAGCCTCCATCAATAACGCAAAGCAAAAAACATGCTGTACATAGTCTCAACACCAATAGGTAATCTGGAAGACATCACTCTTCGCGCGATTCGTACACTCAAGGAAGTTGACTGCATAGCTGCAGAGGATACTCGTCACGTCCAAAAACTCTTGGGCAAATACGAAATCAAGACAAAAGTGCTCAGTTACCACTCATATAGTAGCAAGGCTAAATTGGAGAAAATCGTAGACATATTAGTCGAAGGGAAGAACGTTGCCCTCGTTTCAGATGCCGGAACGCCTGGAATTTCAGATCCAGCATACGGACTCATACAAAGAGCGATACAGCAGGACATACAAATTTCACCTATACCTGGGCCATCGAGTTTGTTGGGCGCACTTGTGATAAGTGGTAAACCAATGAACCAATTTCTTTATCTTGGATTTCTTCCTCTGAAAAAAGGGAGGCAAACACTTCTTAAATCACTCGCAGAGGAAAAAAGGACAATAGTGATTTTTGAATCGCCACATCGACTAATCAAAACCTTAAACCAGCTCCAGGAATACTTGGGCGACAGAGAAATAGCTATCTGTCGTGAGCTAACAAAAATCTACGAAGAGGCTTTACGTGTAAAAATCTCCGACGCAATCGAGCATTTCTCCAAGAAAAAACCAAAGGGAGAATTTGTATTGGTGATTTAATTAACATCAATCGGCAAGGCACTCCTAATCCAGCTGTCAGCCCCATTAACATGCACATCCTCGACGGGGGGATAACTGTCAATTTTCCCAAGCACACCGGCTGCAACAGTAGTTTGCACCGTTATATCCGGGAACTCTCCAGGATATTTATCTGCAGTAAGAGCTGACAATTCCAGGGTCATAATTATTTTTACTGAAGGATGACTCTGCATATCTTTCTCAGCATAAGCCTTATAAGGATCTTCAATAGGATTAATGATAAATCTCAAATCTTTCACGCTAGTTCTAAGAGGGGAAATCGGGATGAATTGAGAGCCAGCTGTATTCCCCACGAAAGCCTCAATCTTGTCTGCCTGCCTTGGAACAGAAAACTTATAATTAGAACCCTGTTTATCTATCATATCCTGGATATTTGGGAGCTTAATTGCACCAGTAGCAGTAAATAATGTTACATTCGGATCGGCATGTTCAGAGCAGTTATACTCCTCACTGCAGCTGAAAACATCAACAAGTCCATTTTGGTCCAAATCCCTTCCTTCCATTCTCACAAGACCAATAGCATAATCCGTAGTGTTTATTCTTTTTCGCACAATTATAGTTTTCTTTGTTCCTGTACTATCGATGAGATAAAGCTCATCTACTTCGTTTATCGGGTCATCGCAATGTCCGGTATTGTCATGACAAAAGGCGTTGGCATCTTCTGGAGGGGTAGGTGAATTCTGGTTTGGATTTTGCCCGGTATTGACGTCAGTAGAACGAGTGTAATATATCTCACACTCGTCATTGGATCCCAAAGGACTAGGATACGAACAATCTATCCCCATATCTTCGGGGCCATCTCCAGGTGTACCATCAAGCTCCAAACCTGGATCATAAAAGCGACTTCCATAAACGCCATAATTAATCCCATAAAAGGGGGCACCAGAAGCGCTCAGAGGAGACACGATGTCTGAAGTGTCAGGATTAAGATCGGCACCTTGGATTACGGCCATACTATAATATTCCTCATAATCAATAGTCCCATTTTGGATCTCATTTGTAAGTTGTTGCATGATAATCCGCAGATCTTCATAAATTGCATTTTGAATTGAAGTCTTCTTCTCAAGATGAACCACATCAATAAGAATAGAGTTTGCCAAAATTGCGGCCAAAGCAAAAAGACTGATCGCAACAAGTAACTCAACTAGTGTAAATCCCTTCCTCATAAATAGTTATAAATAGTGAATTTTCTGGTAACCCCCCTTACCTTAGCACCGTCCCGCCACTCCACCTTTACTTCAAAAACAGCCTTGTCATCGTTGGCATCAACACTTTTAACAAAAACACTGCGATAAAACCTCGAAGGATTATTGACACCATCAACTGTAGAGGAAACATACCTGTTGTTATTGGGATCTAAATGCAGCACAAAATTTCCAGAAACTGAAGCCGCATTAGTCTCAATATCCAACTTACCAGGTTGTCCAGCTTGGTTGTTAATCTGTTTATATTCAAGCTGCCACTTTCCATTAATTTCAGTAGTTAGATAATTAGCTTCGGCATTGATAGTGGCAGGGTCATTATCAGGGCAATCCCCTATAACAAGCCAGCATTCTCTACGACTTGGGTAAAGAAGCCAATTAGTATCTCTAACATTTTTTACAGCCTCAATTGATTCAGTAATCAAATTTTGAGCTATGAGATAGTCCCTTGAAGTACTAGTCGCAGTTCTTGCATTCGACAAAATAGTACTTAATACCACAGTGGCTATAACAAGAGAAGCAACTGCTACTAATGCCTCTGCCATAACTAAACCAGGTCTTTTCATAGGGAATCTAAGTTATCATATTCTTCAGGCAAGCCAGATATCTGAAACAGCACTATATATTTTTCCATTTCCCCCGAGGCTTGACTAAATTTAAAGACCACGAACTTATGATCATCCTTTTCCACCAGATCACTGCCATTTTGAAACACCGTCAATTCACCACTGCCCCTATCATAGAAGATGGCAATGGGGAAATCCAACACGGTATCATTAGAATCCTTAGCTTCAATAACAAAGTCATCCTCAGAGAAATCATATTCCTTGATTACGGTGTCTGGATCATCATCCGAAGGTGGATCAAAGAAGAAAGGGATTTCACCCAAATCAGCAAAGAGAATGACCCTGTTTTCCTCGAATCTTACGCCATATCGCTCAGGAACCTCATCACCTTCTTGCCTATTTGTTATTGCGTAAGAACGGGCTGTCCGAACCGAAGACATAACATTCTTATATCCGGACAAAAACCCAAAAGAACTGGTAGTATCCATATAGGTCGAAATAGCCATGGAAGCCATGATCCCAAAAACGATAATAACAATCAAAATCTCAACCAAGGTAAAGCCTTTTTCATTATTGGAGGAATGGGTCATATTATGATTATAGAGGCTCAACAGTTTTTTGCTAATCAATTTTAGCTTATTGTGCTAATATCCCTATAGTTAAACGTCACTTTTATGCCTATCCTCAAGGCAAAACTCAAAAAAGAAAAGGGTTTTATATCCATCGTGGCTCTTGGAATTTTTGCGCTACTGTCAATTTTCGGCATCATAATACAACAAACGGTTGTAGACACTTTTCAAAGCGTAAAAAATACGAATAATTACTACTCAGCACGCGATATCGCTGATTCAGTGATGGAAATGCTCCAATTTGAGCTCAATAAACACGATGTTGGATTCAACACGGAAGAAAACGGGGAGACTTCCATCCACTGTGAATTTGTAAATGGCTCAACAGATAGCTCCAACAGTTTTTGCTCACAGATTATAGATCTACTCGACGTTCGTCCTGTAACAGTGGACCTAGAGATTAAAGGCAGACCAGAGGACAACGAAAAATTAGCAACAACCAAATGTCTATCTGGCACTAATTTGTCTGAGAATATTAATGATAGTTGTTATTCAGTGCCATTCCCTGGGACTGGAGATGCAGGAGAAAGATGCAACATGTATATACCAGAGTTTGGTGTTGCTGGAAGCACAAAAATCCCAGCCAACATTATCACAGGAGGAAATCCAGCTAATAATGAATATGGGGATGTTGATCAGTTGAACTATCCATGTAATTGGAACAAATTGACCTTTGGTAGCAGTCTCACAGATAGAGTAGCTATACCTCTTTATTACGATGATGGTTCTGAAATTAAAAACCCTTTCAATACCCAGCCAGGGGGAGGAGGTACTTCAGCTACGAAATTAGTTTTACGCATTAGGCCTCCATGTTTGCCGTGCTACAAAACAGCACAGGGCGGGGCTCAACCATCGGACACACGAAGTTGCGAGAGCGGGCAGGATGAAAATGTTTGCCCTGACAATCAGAGATATCAATTAAATACAGACGAAAACGACATAATAGTCCAATGGAATCTGACAGGGATTTGTGAAAACAGCTCTGGAACCAAAGAAGAGTGCGGTTTGATTTCGGATCCAAACGAGTTAGATTCTACAATAAATGAAGAAAGGGTAAATGATAGCAGCAGCGCATACAATGTACTGGGCAATGAAAGTATAGGGATTGTAACCAATGTTCATCCACAAATTGGAGGCACCTTTATTACTGATACAGTGGATCTTTCCGGGCAACTCCCAAAATATGAAAAAGCAATTCTAAATCTATACTTAAACGAGGCACTCATATCTACCAACAATAAGAATATTCCATATCTTGAATATCAAGTCTTTACTGACCGACCCATAGCAAATCCAAAGACAAAGATACATGTGACAGTTAATGTAGATGGCAATGTATTTACGAAAACGCTATCTAAGGAGAATCAAAAATCCATAATAGATTTTGCGATCCAGAACTAATTCCTAAAGGGATTGGGGCCACCGCTTTTTCAAGCAGCGGCCCCATGCAACTAGAATCCCGGTCTAGTCAGGTGGGATCCGGATCACGATATCCAAATTCGCCAAATCGCTGGCAAAAGAGGGTACCGAAACATCCGGATCACGTGGAGGGTTGATTTGCAGACGATTTTCAGGCACCCACACCGAAAAGGCTCGTCCTTCCTTGTTCCAGGCACGCAAGCCTTCAGGTCCACCGTGAATCACTACGGCAGCTGGCAGATCGATGCAGTCGAAACTGGCATACATCTGCATTTCCGGGGCAAGAATACCCTGAAAATAAGGAGTGGGACCGGAGGTAGCGATCTCGAAGTCACCCCCAGGCGACCAC
>CAZCLD010000008.1:0-8233 GCA_964499425.1 uncultured Candidatus Peribacteria bacterium
TGTTACCAATAACACTGTCCCAAACATAGTTGGAATGAGTCCAAACATCATGCCCAAGAAAACTACGAGCAACCTCACTGGCAAAACCAATCACACAGTTTTTTCCAACATTACTATCACGAACTAGGGCATTAGTTGCCACAACAGAACCTTTCCCAAGGAAACAAGGCCCTTGAACAACAGCTCCATCAAAAATTTTCACACCATCCTCGATAATAACATCGCCATTTACAACTGCATTGTCAGAAATCGAAGCACCTTTACTCACGCCCTTCTCAGCTTTCTCAAAGAAATGGCTGAAAACCGCATGTACATGCCAAGGAAATTTTGTCGGCAGCCACAGGCCATCGTATGCTACAGCCTTCATTTTGATGCCGTCATTCATCATCGCGGAAAGCGCAACTTCATATCTATCATCCTTTTCACTATCCACCTTCTCCAGATATTCCACCAATTCCCCAAAATCTTTATGAATATGCATGACCAAATTTACCAAATCGCTCGGCTCACTACCGGGCGCTGGTTTTTCAACAATATTTTTAATAAGCCCATCTTCAACCTCCAAATACCCCCCAGGAAAATACTCATTCACTTTCTTCCCCAATATATAAGAATTCGCATCACCGGATGAAGCCTGCTGTAACAGTTCAAATGCTTTAGATTCAACTACATCATTACTACTGAAAATCAGAACTGACCCTTCAAGCTTATCTTTTGCTGCGAGGACTGCCCCGGCCATTCCCAAATCCAAATCTTCCTGCTCACAAATCTCAACTTTCATGTCCAGGCTTTCGCCTATTGCAGAGATTCTGTCCATATTATGAGCTCCACCCACAACAAGCACATCATCAAAGTCGTTTTCATGCAGAAGCTCAAGCTGCCACTGAATCAATGGCTTCCCCAAAAAGCTCAAAAAATTCTTATCTTCAATGGGTTGCATCCTTTTACTTCTCCCAGCTGCGAGCAGCAGTACTTTCATAATAATCAAATTAGGGTAGAATCAAACTAACATAATTTAAGTACAAAACAAATGACTCTGCCCAACAAAATAACACTTTCAAGGCTTATACTAACGCCGATCGGCCTGACGTTCCTCTTCCTGAACTCAGTGCCATACAATTTTTTGATTTCTACAGTTATTTTCGCATTCGCAATGTTCACGGATGTAGCGGATGGATACATTGCAAGAAAATACAAGGAAGTAACTAATGTTGGCAAATTTGTTGACTCTCTTGCAGACAAACTGATCATTTTGCTTTATATGATATTCATTCAGAGTGTAGGAATCTACCCGCTGTGGCTGGTTTTGGCGTTCGTAGGAAGAGAGATGGCAATGGATGGCTGGAAGAGCTATGCGGTTAGTCAAAAAATATTCATAAGTGCTCGCAGATCCGGAAAGAATAAAGCCCTATTACAGACGATCTCGATATTTTTGGCTTTAATCTACTTGTCAATAAGTGCCGGTCAATTTTTCGGTGTAACCATGCGCTCAGAATTGATGAAAGATGTTTCCTTCTACATTATGCTGGCGTCCTTCATAGTCAGCATATATGGAGCATTCAGCCTACTAAGCAGAAATCCTCAAGTTCTTTCAGAAAGAAAACGATGAAAAAGATTTTGATATTTGGGGGGACAGGATTTGTTGGAAGACAGCTTGCAAGCAAATTGAACAAGCAAGACGTCACTTATTTTGTAAGAAAAACAAGCGACACATCCCGTCTCAGAGGGGAGATTTTTTGTGGTGATATTAGAAATGAAAACGTAATAGAAGCGAGCAAGGATAAAGACATAATTATAAATCTAAGTGGCCCTCGTAAACAAAGTGGGAAAGTAGATACAACAGTTCTAACAAAAGGTGTGAAGAATATAGTCAATGCCGCAAAAATTAACAAAGTAAAAAAACTCATACATCTTAGCTCAGCTGCAGGATACAGAAAAAATAGAGATGATTACGGTCGGGGGAAAAGGGCATCTGACGAAATAATCCTTGAATCAGATCTAAACGTAATCATCCTAAAGCCAACTCTCATTTTCGGAAAAGATGGAGCAATTTTCAAGACAATACTGAAATCCATAACACATGTGCCTTTTGTAGTACCAATCATCGGAAAGGGGTTAAACAAAATCCAACCAATCTATGTCGAAGATGTTGTACAGGCAATACTGGCCTCAATGGAAAAAGAAAACCAGGGCATCACAATTTATGATCTGGCAGGGCCTTACGCCATCGAATACAAGCAATTCATTCTCAAAATTCTGAAAACCTTAAATAAAAAGAAAAAAATACTCAAAATACCAGCCAAACTTGCGATGACATTGGCAAAAAAAGAAACTGTAAAGCGGATTCTAGAAGAAATTCACCTAGATATAGAGAAAACTAAAAAAGAACTAAAACTCAAACTCACCGACTACGATCGTGCTCTGACAAAAATTCTAAGTTAGAATTTCGGATAGTCGCCCTTCGTCTGAAGCTTTCCCAATCTCCATGGCAATCCTTTCGCCATAACTTATGGATTCCCCATAAAGATAGCCAGAATAGGGGGTGTATTGTGTCCCAGGAGAACCAGGTATCCTCATGCTAACATCGAATATAACGAATTCTTCTTTCCCATCTCCAGCACTAACCGCGCCTTGCAAGGCAAAAGGGCCAATCATCCCTGGCGGCACTTCCTCCTTCATTGTCTTCACGAATCTCTCACCCAATTCAAAAGCTTTCTCAACCAAAGATTCTTTCATCGTTACTGAGTAATGACCAGTTTCGATTATTTTGGGTTCCATATACTTGCGAACCATCTCTTGCTCAGCGCTTGGGAGCCTCAAAAATCCATCCAAATTAGTCTGGCGACGTGTATCTGTACCCATTAACTCTACTTCATCAGTCAAAGGAGAGTAGAAATAATTCAAATTAATATGTGCCCCCACGATATATTCTTCGATAACCGCTACTTTTAAGGCATCATTCGTAATCTGACCACTTTTAAGTCGTTTCTCCGCTTCCTTTTGAAAGGAAGCTTCATTATCAGCAAAGAAAAACGCTCGCTCATAGCCTCTTTGAGCCTCATTTACTTTTACAATTGCGAGTCTGTCAATATCACCAGCGTTATCAAAGATTTTCGGAATGCGAATTTTAGCCTTTCTAAGCAAATCGTACTGATTATTCGGGATATCACGTTCTTCAAGCTTAACGCCTTCTCTGAGCCCAAAAATTGGGACCTCAAAATCTTTCTCTATTTTCTCGAAATCACAATAAACCCAGAAATATCGATTATGTATAAAAACCGTATTAAGGGCCCTTAATTCGTCTTGTACGCTCTTTTTTACGATGTCCTTAAATTTATCTACCAGAATTATATTACCTATGCAGCCCTTTTCACCTCGACGGCGATAATATTTCTCATAAGTTTTTTCACGTCCTTTTTGACACACCACAACAGTATCAAAACCCGCTTTTGTAGCACCATTACAAACATCAAGGGCACTATGCCCACCCAAAACGCCAATAGTAATTTTGGAGGTATCATAGTTTTTTAGTATTGCTTCTATATTCATATTTACCCTAATACTTTTTCAATTTGATCCTTTTCGACAGCCATTTTGATGTCTCTGGCAATACGCCGTCCAGTACTCATAGGTTCGTCATATCTAAGCCAAGTATATGGCGAACCATGTATATATGGATTAGTGCCGGCCACAATTCTAGCTGATATCTCGAAAACATAATAATCTAACATAGGATCAATGATCCCTTCCAAACAAAATGGACCAAAAAGGCCACCATCTGCCAATTGTTGAGATGATTCAACTACTCTTTCGCCCATTTCAAAAATTTGAGGGAGCAATGATTCGCGTAAAACAATAGGTACATTTCCAGTGATCGTATAGGTAGTTTCAATCCCCACATCGACTTGATCTTTTGCAGCCACCCTGCCAATCGAGTCGGCATTCGACTCGTAACGCTTATCAAAACCCATAACTTCAAGCTCACCGGTAACTCTGCTATAAAAGTAGTGAGAATAAACAGGTACTCCCACAATATATTCTTGAATTACATAGTCCTCATGTCCCTCTTTTTCACTATATTTTTTGTATTTGGCGTGAAATTCTTCAGGAGTATTGGCGATAAAGTATCCCTTGCCTCCCAAAGCTCCGTGAAATTTTATTATGACTGGTCTATCAATATCTTCCGGACTTTTAAAAATTCTGGGCAGCTTGATTTCGGCATCTAGCAGCCATTCGCGCTCCTTGCTGCGATCTGATTCCCATTCCAAAATCCCTTTTGTCCCATAGTGCATCGCCTTTATTTCTCTTACTTTTTCGTGTCCCAAATATGCGACAAACGAGCCATGAGGTATAACTATCGCATTTTGATCGATCAGTTGTTGCTCAATCTTGAAAAAATCAGTTAAAGAATCAATTTCAATGATCTCATCAGCTACGCCATAGCTATCATATGGCCTTCTTCGATCTTTTTGACAAATACAGACAGTAGAAAAACCTTCTTCCTTTGCGCCTTTAAGTATCTGCAGGGCAGTATGGCTTCCAAGGGTTGCTATCTTATAGTCGCTTATATTAGCCATATTTCAGGAATTTAGAACTTTTGAGCATTGTACAAAGAACTGTGGGTTTTGTCCAGCGAATTTAAATGTAAACACTAAAGCCCAAGATGAGTAAATAAACGGCAAATATAGAGAGGGTATGAGTTTTAAGAAATTTCATTAAAAAATGTACTGCTAAAAGTCCAAATACAAAAGAGCTGAGAAAACCAATCGAAAGGGGTAAATATTCAATTTTTGCAGCATCTCCAGACAATTTTAGACCAGTCAAAAGCCCCGCACCTGCAATAGCAGGAATCCCTAGTAAAAAGGAAAACCTCGCAGCAGCGCTTCTGTTAATACCCTGAAAAAGCCCTGCTACAATGGTAGATCCGCTTCGAGAGACCCCAGGAATAAGGGCTATAGCCTGTGCACAACCAATTATAATGACGTTGTACCAGCGTAAACCGCTAATTTCCTTGGTTTCTGAGGAACCTGGCTTAAAAATATCTATTATTTTGTTCATTTTCTTTGTTGGCTTCTTATAGGCAAACTCTCCGAGTAGAAATAAAACTCCCAAAATCATCATCCACATCCCCACTGATTTCACATTCCTGAAATGCTCATCCAGGAAGTTTTCCCCATATAGGCCCACAAAAACCGCAGGGATTGTCCCAATAATTATTAGCCCAATAAGTCTAAAATATGGATCCTCGGTTTTAGCCTTAAATAGGGCCAAAAACATGCCTTTAACATCTCGCCAAAAATAGACGAGAATTGCTAATAAAGTACCCATATGCACAACCACATCAAAACTTTTTAAAGATTGCACATTTAAACCCAAGAAATGCTCACCTAAAACGAGATGACCACTAGAAGAAATAGGCAAAAACTCAGTAATGCCCTGCAAAATACCCAATACTAGTGAATCCGACCAATTCATAAACCAATTCTATCAGAAAACACCCAAAGGCAAACTTGCCCAAACAGATAGAATATGGTATAGTATACTATGTCTATAAAATAAATAACCAAAACAAAAATGGCTGATCTACCAAATATTGGTCCAGTTGATCCCATTCTGGCACCAAAAGAACCAACACAGAAAAAGTCAAAAGCAAAAATTGCAATCATTGCAGTTTTGGCAGTGGCTTTAATTGGGACTGCTACATATATATTTGCCGGAGGAGGCCTTTTTAAGGGCTTCATCGGGGAAGAACTGGCACAATTAGAAGAGTGTGTAGAAGGGGTCCCTCAAGACATAGCTGTCAATTCGAATTATCCATTAACAATTAAGGAAGGATGTAATGTCCAATTCTCTTCAGATGAGACTAAAGCCAAATTCCTATTTGCAAGATTAAACGCTCAAGTAAATGAAGCAAATGGATCAATCATATTGAATGCAGAATCAAACATAGATAATCCAACGTATGCATGGTATTTAGACGACGAAGGATATGGAGGCGGTAATGAACTACTACACATGTTCTTTGAATCTGGCTCCATAGAAGTAAGATTGGTTGCAAGTGGAGATGTTGGAGGACAAAATGTCGAAATGGAAAGATTTGAAACGGTTAGCTGGGAAGAGCCGGTCGGTGAACCAGAACCAGAACCAGAGCCAGAGCCAGTTGACTGTGAAAATATGTGTTTTATGGATGAGCAGGATATGGAGGAATGTACGAATGAACTATCGCAATCTGCATGTAATCAAATTGAAGAGGACTGCTATAACGCGTGTCTACAAGATGGGGTACAGATGTCAGCGCCAGGAGTAGTAGAACTAATACAGGCAGAAACACCCAAGGATGTACTACCAGAACAAGAAGTAGTAGACCTAATACAAGTTGAAGCGAAACCAGAGGCGCCACTAGAACAAGAAGTAGTAGAACTAATACAGGTTGAAGCACAACCAGAGGCGCCACTAGAACAAGATGTGGTAGAAGTAATACAGGTTGAAGCGCAGCCAGAACCAGAAGTTGTAGAGATAGAACTAATACAGCAAGAAGACCCGGGAATAGAAGTAGTAGAAATGATAGAAGAAATTGGCCCAGGAGTAGACCCTCTAGACGATCCAATTAAACAAGCACCAGCTGTAGACATAGTGGTGCCTGATCATGTAGCTCAACCTCCGGGAGGAGCTAAAGACGCACCAATCGACTTTCAACCAGGTGCACTTGGCCTCTCAGTTCTCAGCGCGGACACCTTTCATAATTCAGTTAATAGTAATACGCCATGGCGCGAAAATTCTTTCATTGCATATCCAGCAGACTCCATAGTATTAGTTACTTTCTCACAGGCTGCAGAAAATGTAGCTCACATAAGATTTAACAACAAACAGTGGGATCTAGATGTTGGATCGATTGATGATTCAGGGTCAGGGGCTGGGTCAGATTGTGAAGTTTCGGCAGCAGTTGAATTCCAGAGTTTAGTTGATAAGGTTCTCGACGGTGGCAATATAAGCGATGAATTAGATCCAACAGTACTATCAAAAATCAATGAGGTGTTCGACTCAGCAAAATCTTTAGTACCTTTTTTCCAAGATGTCATTTCAAAAGAAATGGAAATATTGGAGGAAGCAAAAGTACTCCTAACAGCTGAACATTCGGACAAAGTTGTTGATAACCTCAAGCAAATAATAGAATCTGTAACCGACGAAGAGATTGGTGAGGATGAATTAGAGGAAGTAGACGAATTCATAGCAATGGCGGACAGCTACCTAGATATGGTTCTAGATTATTCCGCGCAAGCTTCTAGTTTACTAGATGGGGAGTACGTAGAGAATGATGAGGATCATGAAGACGCGAAGTTCTTCAAGGAGGAGTTTAGCAAAGCTATGTCATTTGATTTGAACGAGCTACTAAATTACACGTTCTTAGAGTTTGAGGTTGGAATGGATTATGACTCACTGCAAAACGCTGAATGCCAGGAGGCATTCAAAAACTTGACTATTCTCGAAATCCTTGACAACGGAAAAACAAAGTTAGATATCGACTATTCAAATGTCCCAGACAGTTGTTTAAGTTTCACGGTAGGAAATGCCAACAGTAATAATGTGTGGATGGAAGAAACATCTGCATGTGGATACCTTCCTGAATCTTTAGTGATAGCACATGATGGGGAATTTATCGAAATAGCAGACATGGCAGTTGATGCAGTCGACCAAATTCTTGCAGACAAAGGATTTGTAGAAGATGTATTAAATAAAATATTTGGATTCCTCAAAGAATTTGAAGAAGATGAAGACAAGAACTTTTGTATTGCAGCCGGAAATCTACTAGAAACCATCGAGTACTTACATGGTACATATACAGAAGGTGGTAAACTGCCGCCTTATTATCTTCAATATTTGAATACAGACGTAAATGAACCACTAGTCCTAGAGTATCCATTTGAAGATTCAGGTGTGGCCAAAGACATAGAGCCAGTATTCCTAGGATTTGCGGGAGAGATTAGTGGAAACACTGATGATTCTTACACATACACCCCAAACGAGGATTATGAAGGCTGGGACGCTATTGTGCACGCTATAGAATTAGACCCTGCAAAAAATGATTCCAAAGTTGGGAAAATAAAGGTTTTTGAAGGCATCCAAGAGATGGCAGGCGATTTTGTGCCAGCAGATATGCTTGCAGAAATTGAGAATACCAGTGCCCCAGCGACTATTTCACTAACTTGTATCGATGTAGGCGCTGTAGAGGAAG
>CAZCLD010000008.1:8333-36051 GCA_964499425.1 uncultured Candidatus Peribacteria bacterium
TAAAGGTTGAGGAAGTAAAGGTTGAGGAAGTAAAGGTTGAGGAAGTAAAGGTTGAGGAAGTAAAGGTTGAAGAAGCAAAGGTAGAGGAAGTAAAGGTTGAAGAAGAGGTGGTTGAGGAAGTAGCCGCAACTGTCGAGGTGGAAGTGCCAGTTACGGTAATCAACAATATTACAAATACTACAATTGTCCAAGCCCCAGAAGTTATCCAAAGACAATGTTCAGACGGCAAAAACAATGACGACGATAGCTTCATCGATTTTCCAGCGGATCCTGGATGTGAAAATGCGGATGATGACACAGAGGACCCTAATCCTGTAACTAGAATAACTACAGAGTGTAGTGATGGAATAGACAACGATGGAAACGGTTTCACAGATTATCCAGAGGACCAGGGATGTACAAACGAAAATGATAATACCGAAAGTCCAGCACTTGAGACTATTATCAGTGTAGAAACAGTAGAGCAGAGCCTTGAGGAAGCTATAATTAGTGCAAATAATTGTCTTGTAAAGACATCGAAAGACAAAAGTGTTACCCTTGCAGATTTGGAGGAAGATGATCCAGCACAAGAAATGCTAAATGCCCTAACAAACATTGCCTATGGTGAAGATCCAATAATTGTAGGGCGTTTAATAGATGGCGAGTACCACTTTGAAGGGGATAAGCCAATATTAAGGCCAGAATTCTTTAAACTTGCTGCATGGCCAAGTTGTCTTGAGCAGTCTGCGGAGAGCCAAGGAATATGGAGTACAGGAGAAGCTAAAGAGTTCAAGGATCCAGGATTTGACGAGGATTTTTGGGCTTTCGAGATTATAAATGGTTTAGCTCAATTAGATGTTGTATCAGGGTATGAAGATGGAACCGTGGGTCTAGATAAACAGATTACCAGGGCTGAGATAGTCAAGTTGCTTCTAGATGCCTTCGCGCTAAGAACCTATCTCGATGAACACGGAAGCTTAGATTTAGCAGATTATGACAAGAATGCGATATTTAAGGAAGTTTTCGCAGATTCATTATCAGAATACGAAGAGAATCCATTTACAGATGTATCAAATTTAAACAAACCGTGGTACTACAACTACTCAATTGTGGCTTACGACAAGAAAATCACACAAGGTATAGAGGGAATGTTCAAAGGTGATGAACCCGCGACAAGACTTGAGGCAGCGACAATGATTTACAATTTCTTCATGGTGAACGTTGAGGAACAAGTCACAGAAGAAGTCGTTGAAGAAGTAAAAGAAATTACATTCGTCAGAACATTCATTCCTGCAAGGTATGGATCGTTCTAATGTCTAAAATATCGTCTTCCACTAAAAACCATACTAAGGCCAAGTTCATCAGCTCTAGAGATGACAGCTTCGTCATTTACGGAGCCCCCAGGCTGAATTATTGCCACAACACCTAGTTTGGCAGCTTCCTCAAGTGCGTCTGGAAAAGGGAAAAAAGCGTCAGAAGCCATTACAGAGCCCTTTACGTGTTCACCACCCTTTTTGCCTGCCAACCAGACACTGTCGACTCGAGACATTTGACCAGCACCTACTGCCATAACTTCAGTACCTTTAGCCATCACAACCGCATTGGACATCACATGCTTACAGACCTTATTTGCAAACAACATAGACTCAATTTCATCGTCAGTAGGGGCTTTTTTAGTAACGACTTTCAAATCATCTTTATTCAAGACATAGGAGTCTCTAGTTTGAATCAAAAAGCCACCCGCGACTTTTTTCATGTCTCTTTTTTGATTATCCGACTTAAGCTCGCCTGTCTCCAGAATTCGCAGGTTTTTCCGTGTTTTAAGCCGCTCTAGAGCCTTCTTTGAATAACTTGGGGCAATAATCATCTCCACAAACATCTTCTCCGATTTCATATGATCCACTACGTCCTCTCCAACTTCATCATTTACAGCGATGATACAACCAAATGCTGATAATGGATCCACTTCATACGCCTTAATAAAGGCATCTTCTAACTTGTCGCCACTAGCAACGCCACAGGGGTTATTGTGTTTTACGAATACGGCAGTGGGCTCCTTGAATTCTTTAACAAGCTCAAGAGCGCTATTTCCATCTACCAAGTTATTGAAAGACAACTGTTTGCCATGCAAAACCTCGGAATTAGTTATGTTGGCGTCATCGTTCGCCGGATTACGGAAAAATGCCGCTTTCTGATGAGGGTTTTCGCCGTATCTCAGGCTGGAAACTTTCTCATAGTGAAGGTCCAATAACTCTGGCTCTTCCAAGATTTTGCGGAAATATTTATTTATAGCCTCATCATATTGAGAAGTTAGAGTGAATGCCTTTCTAGCCAATTTTTTACGCATCTCAACGCTTGTATCACCACTTGTCTCAACTTCCTTGGCGATACCATCATAATCGGAGGGATCTGTGACTACAGTCACGTAACGGAAATTCTTAGCAGCACTTCGCACCATAGAAGGGCCGCCAATATCAATGTTTTCGATTGCTTCTTCCTCACTTACACCTTCTTTAGCGATTGTCTGGGCAAAGGGATAGAGATTCACCACCACCATGTCTATCATGTTTATGCCGTTTTCTTCTGCTTGTTTCATGTGTTCATCACTATCACGCAAAGCTAAAAGGCCGCCATGCACTTTGGGATGAAGTGTTTTGACTCGACCATCCATCATCTCAGGAAAACCGGTATAGTCAGAAACATCCACAACACTTATACCAGCATCTTTCAGAGCCTTGGCTGTACCCCCAGTTGATAAAATCTCTACACCGCTATCAGCCAGGCGTTTAGCAAATTCTTTGATCCCAGTTTTGTCTGACACGCTGATTAGAGCCCTTTGTATAGCCATAAGTAAGAATTAACCCAACCAGAGCAATACTATAGACAAACAATAGAAAGTCAAGACTCAGGCTCAAACCTTATCCTCGCCGCCTTTGCTCCAGGGATTACATCTACACACTCTCCAAGCTGCTTTTACAGACCCCAAAACAAACCCATGTTTTTTTACACTTTCATGAGCATATTGTGAGCAAGTTGGTCGATATTTACAGCAACCATGCGGGAACAACACTTTAAACGGGCCATGGTCAGGAGACAATAACTTTTGATAGAGCTTAATCAAAAAGGCTAAAGCATTTCTCGGTAGATGCCAGATAAACCTAAACACTAGAAGTAGTTATAAGGATTTTGTTTCACGCCGTTCAAGTGTACTTCCCAATGTAAGTGAATTCCAGTCACCCCATATACACGGCCGGTATTTCCCATTACGCCAAGCACATCTCCTTGATTTACCCATTGTCCTTCGTAAGCATTCACAGTACTCAGGTGGGCATACAGGGTCTTAAGGCCATTCCCATGGTCCACAATAACATGATTCCCAAAACCACCACCCCATGTACCTGTAGAGACTTTTTCAACGGTACCTGCGCCAGCAGACCAAATAGGAGGCTTACTCCTATCACCGATATCTAAAGCATAGTGACCACCATGATAACCCTGTGTAACTTTTCCTTTTGTAGGATAGATGAATACTTTCCCAACAGCAGGAGCAGCAGTAGAAGAAGAAAAGGTCCGAGTGTCTCTGGTGGTAGTAGTTGCCCTATAACCATTAGCAGCAACAACCACAGGTGCAATAGGTACTGCATTGGGAAGGAATAGAGCCTGCCCCTTCTGGATCACCTCAGATTCCAAGCCATTTTGAGCAATAATTGAGTCTGCGGTAATTTTATATTTCTTAGCAATCTTAGCTAAACTATCACCAGACGCGACTTTATAGCTAATTCCATCTATAGGAGGTATCAGCAAAGCCTGGCCACTTCTTATGGTGTGAGCATTGCTAATATTGTTTTCCCACATCACTGTATCAACATTTACCCCATATTTTTGCGCAATTTGAGATAGAGTTTCTCCATTCTCAACGGTATGAACTGCGTAATCTGTTAAACCAATTCTGTTCGATTCATCAGTCTGCGGATTAATCTTAACCAGGTATCCTTCTTCATCAGCTACCAAAATATCTCCAGGAAGAGAATAAGCTGCAATATAGTCGTTTGAGTAGCTCATAGAAGCAGCGGTAAAAGTAGCTCCCGGAGTAAAAGAAGTTACAACCAAAGCAGTTGTAGCTATCATAGCGGCTTGAAAAAGAAGCCTCTTTTGAGGCGCTATAGGGAGAATGTCATTGATGAAGAATTTTATAGTATTGAGGATTTTTCTTGCCCTATCAAACTTCGGCTTATCCCATAACTTTTTTAAAGGAATAAACGTCGAAGATAAAAGAGAAAGAGCACGAACCCTTGCAAGACTGGCTCTTGAAAAACTCCTCAGATGCCTAGCCCGCCTCGCAAACTTGTTAACCTGTAATGTGTGTTCCAAATTTTCCATACTATCCTTTAAAAGCTATCAGATGTTTTTTTAAAAATCAATATAAAACACCACATAATTCATAAAAAGCAATCATACAATTATGGGCTAACGAGGTAGGTCGATCAAGGGGCAGAGGTTGACCATTGAGAGAAAATGTGGTCAGCTGCCCCAAAGTGTTTGGATGAATGTCAGTATACCCCCACACAGAAGGGAAAAGCAGTGTATTAGCGTGAAGGACTGTCAGATTTAACCCAATAATAAAAACTTGACCATTTAAGGGAAAAGATGTCTTTTGCTATTGCATTAAAGTAGGGCTTTTGATAGTCTCCCGATACTTTAGTACAAATAGTTTCTGCTCTATATACAGTAATGTAGGGCTATAACCAAAGAGACAATGACAGAAAAAACTCAGACCCAGACTGGGTCAAAATACGAATTAATGCTTATCATCCCACCGGATTTAGGTGAGGAAGGTAGCAAAAAAGAGCTTGATGAAGTACGCAAGCTTATTTCTTCAAATGGCGGTGAAATTTATCACGAAGATCTTTGGGGAACAAGAGATCTAGCACAGCGCATAAAAAACCACGACCAGGGATACTATGCAGTATTCAATCTAACCTTAGATCCAACCAAGGTGAGCGAAATTGAAGGTGTACTTAATATCAGCCAACCCGTCCTTAAATATTTGTTCCTAAAAACAGCTATGGATTATGAGATTAAGACTTTAGCACAGTATCAAGAAGAGGCGGCGGTAGCAGCAAAGGAAGAGGAGGAAGCAAAAAAGGAAAAGGAAAAGAAAGATAAACCAGCAAAGATTGCAAAACCGAGACCAGTTAAGAAAAAAGTAGAGAAAGAGGAGAAAGTTGAAAAGGCAAAAGAAGAAGTAAAAGAGGTGAAACCGGAGAAAGAAGAAAAGCCAGAGAAAGCAAAGGAGCCGGAGGTTGCAAAGGAGCCGGAGGTTGCAAAGGAGCCGGAGGTTGCAAAGGAGCCTGAGGTTGAAGAAAAGACGGAAGTTGAAGAAAAACCAGAGGTTGCAAAGGAACCAGAGGTTGCGAAGGAACCGGAGGTTGAAGAAGAACCGGAGCCAGTTAAGGAGGAAGAGCCAAAAACAGCGGATAAGGATAAATTAGACGAAGTAGATGAAAAACTTAAAAGTATCATTAACGATCCAGACATAAGTCTATAACTTAAGAACTATGCCAAGCTACAAAAACCGCAAATGTCGCTTCTGTGAAGACCAAATCGCTCATATCGATTACAAAAACACTGCTTTAATAAAGAAATATCTAACTAGATACGCAAAAATAGTCCCTCGATATTACAGTGGTTGTTGCCTTAAACACCAAAAAAGACTCTCCAGAGCGATAAAGAACTCCAGAGAAATGGCCTTATTGCCTTACACCAAGTAGAGATCAATTACTCTACAGCAAGTCCATGGTCCCTGAAGCCCAAACCGACAGCTACAGCAAAGCCACCCGTCTGTGCTCTCTATATTCATAATCGCCCCCGCGCATCGGTTCGGAAACACCATTATGGGCAAATTCATGGTGTTGTTTGCATAGTGGTTTCAGGTTTTCGTGGTCATGGCAGCGTGAATAAAGATCGGGGTGATGGATAACATCCGCAGGACGATGGCAATTGGGATGAGCACAATGTTCACTGAGCACTTCTTTTTTGTGTACTGGGATGTAGCGGGAGACTTTTTCCCCGGGGATTTTCGCTGTTTTCTTGGCTTGCCCCTGCGATTTTGATTTTTCCCCACAAATCTCCACCACTCTCCCAACCTGCTTTCGCAGTTTTGACTTCTTCTTCACTTCCGCATTTTCCTCCATCATCTCAAGGATTTTCCTCAAACACTCTTTATTGCTCAAATTCTTACCCAGTTGTTTCTTCAATTTTAGAAAAACAAACATCATCTTTTCATCTAACTCCACCTTCCAACTGGCCGTGATTTTACCCCGAACCTCTTTGCTATACTCCTGCAATGCCGGTTTGCTCATATGCATAACTTTTTCCGCCAAATTTTTCTCATTTTCCTGAGTTGCCAAGCCCGCTACGATCCCAACTTTGTTTATTCCCTGGGTTTCAACAGCTTTTTGTAAATGGGGCATATCCGAAAGTTTTTCATCCAGCTTCAAGGCTTTCGAAACAACCCCAGGACTTAAACCAGCAATCCTGGCGGCATAATCATAGATATTTGAATATCCATGTTTTTGATAAATCTTCAACTCATCAATTTTTGGCAGCAAAGCCAATAATTTATAGGTTATTCGATTTCTTTCTCTTCCTAATTGTACGAATTGTTTGTGTAGATTTTTCATTTTTGTGAGGGTTAATATTGTCGAGTTCATCGTATCAACCAGGCAGATGAACGCAAGGTGTTTTTGTCTTACTTATGCGACTATACAATGTTTTTGAGCACCAAGGTCTGAAGCTATATTTTTTCAAAGAGCAGGGGTGAGCAAACACTCACCTCATCCATTTTTCGACAACTTCTGATTTGGAAATTAAAATTTCTCAGAAAAATCGAGAGAGGAAAAATAATGGACAATTTTTCTCCCACCAAATTTTCGTCAAGTCGAAAAAATCCCCGGGGAAAAACGCTCAAAATCCCGGACCATAGAGCCACCAACAAAGCCACCCAAAAAATCCCCGGGGAAAACCACTCAAAAATCCGCACTAACATCCTCGTCTTCACACACTCTTGACATATCTCCAAGCAATGGCCAGTCACCCTTTTAAAGGGGGGGCTTTTATGGTAGAATTAGTGGATAAAAAAATAAAAATGATCAAAAAAATAAAGAAAAAATTAAAGGAGAAAAAACACAAGAGAATCCAGAAGAGGGAAGCAAAAAAGAAACACATTTACGCACTCAAAAATGCTCCTTCTGCTTACGATGATGCAGTACTTTCCTGGGTTGCACCCGAAACCATCAAACACGAAAGGGGTACACTGTGGAAGTTCATAATTGGCTTGTTTGTAATAGCAATAGCAGTCTGGGGCATACTAAATGACGCATGGACTTTCTCTCTGGTGATAGTCGCCTTTTCGATCACCTATTACCTGGTGCATCTCGAACACCCAAAAGAGGTGGAAATCAAGGTCTCAAACATAGGCATAAAGGTAGGAGCAAGAAAATATCCATATAACAGAATTAGGGCATTTTGGCTTATATATGACCCTCCATACGTAAAGACTCTAAATATTCGTGTTACTGCTGATCTAATCACCGATATAACAATCCAACTAAACGGACAAAACCCATCCCAGTTAAGGGAATTTCTCATGGACAAAATCCCTGAGATGGAAGGGCAAACTGAAAAAATCAGTGATATTATTCTAAGATTACTAAAAATATGATAACAAAAGGAACACCAGCTGGGGCACCGGGAGAAGCACCAAAATCCGCTGAAACAACAGCAAAAGCAGTGCCAACAAACCCAAAGCAAAGATATTCACAAGCTCACGAGACGGCTAATGTACTGTTGGACGCCGAAAAAAATCGGGAAATTAAGCGACTTAGGGAAGTCATCAAGGACGCCAAAAAGGTAGTGGTGAAGATGTTCAGAAAAAAAAGAATAAAGCTTCATACAAACAGAGGAGAAGTGGAAATGAAAACTATGGAATACATCCTCAAGTATCCATTTATTGAATTTGAAGAAGATTGGATAGCAGATATTAGGGCCATTAAGGAGACTGGAGAGGAGAAAACAAAAAAAATAGTGGAAATTAGTGAAAAATATGGTTCTTACAAGCCAAACAAAACAGGTACAGGAAAAATAAACGAAACCGTTCTAATAACCGAAGCCTACTTAGACAAAATGAGCAAAGAAGAGGGTTGGATAACACCAGCTGTACTAGCTGAAATGTCCAACAGCCTAAGCGCCAAAGCTAGCATCATTTCAGAGCTTCTCGCAGAAACGAAAAATAGAGACATACTCGATGCCCTAAGGTGGTCTCTGGGTATATCTAAGACCGCCATGGTTGAGGCGAAAGAAAAGGCTCTTACAACACTCAAAAAAGAAGTAGAGCAATACCCAAATGGAGAGCTGATAGATGCCATTTGGATGATTTTAGCTTTCAGCGAGAAAGACGTTCGCATGGAGATAGCCCGACATTACAAAGCAACAAACCCAGATCAACTTGATGCCTTCCTCAGGGATGGTAATGCCAGAGGAGTCTACAGTCCTGACGAGATGAAAGACCTAGGCATGGGTTTCAAACAAGGAGAAGAAGCAAAACTTGCGGATCTGTTTAGATCAGCTCACGATTTCACAGAAAAAGAAAAGGAAATGCTTTCCAAGTCACATGGATCCACTAATAGGGCGGCAGATCTAATGACCGGCGAAAACTTTTTGGTGTTACTTGGATATGCCGCATCGGGTCTTACTGTACTTGCCAATATTGGAGTAGGAATATCCACCATGATAAGGGACAAAGACTACACTCCTGAAAGAGCTGTCAGAATAGTTGCCAACAAAAATGTAATAGGAGGTCTTCTCGGTTGGAAGGTGCTAGATCATATAAGAAGTGGTAAAAAAGGCGGACAAACCTTGGCAGGTAAGGCGAAAAGAGAAAATCTTGCCAGAATGCAGGCCATACAAGCCCTAAGTGTCGAAAAGAGAGGAAATCCACTTTGGAAAGAATGGGATGGCTTTTTCAGTAGCGCTGATCATTCAGGATCAAAAGCATTCTGCGATTTCGTAGGCGCAAATAAGACAAAAAAAGGAGAATTCCCAGAAAAGAAATTTACCGCAAAAAGATTCAGAGAATATTTGAAAGAACAATCAACAGCAGAAAAGCCAGCAAACGAAGATCTGGACTACGCTGATCTCCTAAGAAAATTTGACGGTACTCTTGGAAATTCAGATTCAAAATCAATTCGTTCTTTAGCTAAGGTCTTCGACTATTTCAAAATAGACGGAGCTCAGGCTGAAACTAACTATGGTAAAGCAATGAAGGCAGTAGCAACCGTATAAACATGGAACAAGATCCAAATCAAAATGAGGAACAGGCAGAGCAAGAAAACCCTGAAAAGCAGGGGCCTCAGTCTGTAGACAGCACTGTTGGAGATGAGCAGGTTGGAGGACAAGAGGAAGCTGCAACACCGCAGGACGAAAGCTCGCAATATGAAGAGGAACAAGGAAAAGCCATTGCATCTGGGTTAAGTGATTTTTCCGGTGGTCCCAAAAAACCTGAAGAAAAAGCACCAGAAGAAGGAGAAGGAGGCGGAGGCGGAGAGGAAGCAACCGCAGCACCAGGCCCAGGAATACCAGACAGGCCAATGCAAATGCCCAATGTCCCCAAGCCGGCACCGGCAACCGGAGCAAGGCCAAGACAAAGAGCGGGAACTCAAGTAGCCGCACCAGGGGATAAAGCTCCAGCGCCAAACAGAGTAGTGACAGGTCCGGGAGGTACAAGAACAAGAGGCAAAGCCACCGGCCCAAATGGAACTTATAAGCTATCTCCCGAAGGAGAAGACAATTTAATAAGATCTGCCGCAATCAGAAAACCGGCAGTTCCAGCAAGCACAGCAAAGCAACAGGAAGGTAAAAAGAAAGGGAAGGCTGGAAGAAAGGTAGCCATAGGTACAGCAGCAGCAGGTGCGTTAGGACTTGGAAAAGGCATGACCGGTAGCGCAGCAAGCTTCTCAATACTACAAACAATAATCGACTTACTGACGTAATGTTTAGAACAAAAACCAAAAATTTAGCAAAAACCGCAATAAAGATCTTTCTCGTAAGTTTGATTCTATCGCTAAGTTTATCCTCAAATGTAAGTTACGCAGCTGGTGATTGTCCACTGGGAGTAAAGAAAGCAGGCGACAACATACCTGGTGATTCGTCTGATCAAGGAAAAACATGTACATACGCCGCGGAACTAAAAGAATGCCCTAACACATTTTCCGGGGGATTTAAAGATGGAGAAACTAAATGTACAAAAACCGGTTCAGGATCCAAAGCAAACGAACAAGCAGTAAAACAAGCACAATTCTTCGTGGGCCTCCAAAAAGCCCTAAACCGCCTAATATGGCCCATCCTTACACTAATAGGCGGACTTATGGACAACAGCCTGCTATTTGGAAACGGCATGGAAGAAAAACTAAGAGACATATGGATACCTATTAGAAATTTGGTAAACATACTTTTTGTAATAGTCCTGGTAGGAATAGCGCTCTACAACGTGCTGGGTCTCGGAGATGAAAACGGTCAATATTCCATAAAATCGGCACTACCCAAAATTATTATTGGAATAATAGCTATCAATTTCTCATTCTTAGCCATCAAGGTATTTCTGGATACGATCAATGTCCTGACAGTTTCCGTATTTGCGCTGCCTGGTCAGGTATCAGGTGGATTAGATGAGATAATCAAGCAAGATAAGGATAGTGAAGAAAGAAAAGAATACGAAGAAAAATTATGCGCGAATATCCAGGGTGAGTCATACCAGGAATTTAAAAGCAAAGACCAGGATCAAAAAATAACAGACGCCACAAATAGAATTAATGAAATGCACGCTCGTGAGCAACTTGGTGACAAATACTCAAAAGATATACATGGGGGCATGGACTTCATAGCCCTAAAAGCTGCGATTGCTGAATCAGATCCCAAAAAAGGTGCAGAAAAAGCAGCTGAATTTGAGAAAAAAGTAGAGAGGGCAATGAAGGGACAATTCTGTAATGGAGGCGAGCTTTCAGAAGAAGCGCTAATCGTCCTAAGTAAATGGGACTCTCGCAATGCTGCTCTCGCTATGGCACTCTCGATGGGGCAAATCATCCAATATCAGGATATACACCCAGAAAGTCTAAAAGATGTTTCAAAACTAGCAATCGGCACGCTCTTTTCCTTTTTTATGTATTTGATATTTACAATCTCCTTCCTAGCACTATTTATAGTGCTACTGGCGAGATTAGTTGTGATGTGGGTTAGCATTGCGGTTTCACCAGTACTCTTGTTAATGATGGCCGCCCCAACTGTGAAAGAAAAAATGGGTGGGTTCAAGATCCTAACGGATAACTTTGTAAACCTTGCGATAGCACCGCTTATAATTGGGCTTTCAATGACTGTGGGGTGGATTATGCTCAACGCTCTACAAGGTATTGAGTCCTTTAACAAGGGAAATGCTATGTACTTGGAACCGGGAGGAATACCAGTCGTGGGGTTAAGTAACATACAGGACTTGGTAGTTGCCCTGGGAACAGTAGCAATTATATGGTCCGGAGTCTTTGGTGCAGCAGAGGGAACGATCGCAGACAAAGCAACAGGCTTCTTAAAGGACCAAGCTCAAAGAGCCGGAAAATTCATTGGTACTCTCCCACTCAAACATACTCCACTCATCCCCGTAAATGTGCCAGGTGCTGAGGGCGAGAGATTTAGTGCTGCCGAAATAGGAGATGCCCTGAGGACGGCGACACAGATAGACACCGGTAGACTTTCAAGGCTTCTCAAGCCCGACAAAGTAAGACCAGATACACTTGGGAACGAAGAGAAAGTAAAAACTGCTAAAGATCTTGGAGGATATCTCAGGGGATTAGGAGACGACATAACAAGTACGCAGACCATACAAAAACTAAAAGAACTATCACAAAGAAAAATAAACAAACCTCTATGGGACAAGCTCGACACGGCCCAAAGGACTGCAGTTCAGACGTTTGTCGATAGTGAGCATAAACCAGCTGACGTAAAAGCACTATTAGGAACTAAAGGAATAAAAGGCACACACAAGTTAGATCTAGGAGAAGGAGATCGAAAACCAAAACCAACCGGTGGAGCAGCCGCCGCCGCTGGCACAGTTAAACCACCGACAATTACACGAGCAACAAAAGCAACTGCTATAGGAGCAGCAGGGAAAACAATGGCTGACCACATAGATAGCGGAAACGCTGCAGATAAACCGGCAGCATTAGCGCGAGCAGAAAACGAATACAACACAGGTTTAGAAATGCTCGGTCAAAGATTAGGTGCTATAGATTCTCAGGGAGGAAAAGCTAAGCCAGAAGATGTTGCAAGAATAAAAGAGATTATATCCGGTAATCTAACCATAAAACCAGAGGGAGGCACTCCAGCAGCACCCACTGCAGATCAGGTTAAGGCAGCGATAGGGGACGCAGCGTATAAGACACTGGAAAAAGCGATGGGTGGGAGCAAGGAAAAGCTGGAAGCAGCCCTACAGGAAGGAGCAAATCCAACACCTGAGCCTCCAGCGGCCCCACCAGCCCCTGCCCCCTAACCCTATTGCCTAAAAAGCAGTCAGTTGATAAACTCCGATATTACCTATCATTTAGATGAAAACAGCAAAAGTCAAAGAAGAAAAAAGCTCTGCAAACCTCCTTACTCCGGAGCAGGAACGACACGCTAAAGAACTCGAGGGCATGGCGGGACAACCTCATGCAAAGCAATTAGCAGCTCAATTACGCAAGGGCAAAATCGAGCCTAAAACTTTCAAAGAGGCAAGGGAGATACTGAGGGATCCTAATAAGATGAAGGACGACAATTACAAGCGCTTCATCAAAGCTCTGGCAAAAGGACAATTCCCAAATAAAGCCAAAAGTGCAAGCCGATTCATCAAGGCCCTGCAGGGCTCTGAAAAAGAAAGGGAGTATGCAGAGGAGGTATTAGAAGACCTCAGTCTTGATAGCTCAGGGCCTCTTTCCAAACGCCAAGAAAAAGCCCACTTAAAAAAACTCACAGATTTAAGACAAGAACAAGTTGCAAAAGAAACTCTCACTCAGACATCTGCATCAACAGGCACGATAACAACAAGTGCTGATCTACGTTCAAGAATTTCCAAGGCAGCAGAAACATCAGAGTTATTGGAGGGTAACTGGGAATTAGAACAATTTGATCCAGAACAAGCTAAAAAAATAACCGCGCTCATGAGGAAGAGGCAAGATGTTCAAGGAAAATATGCCCAAAAATTCGAAGAACTCAGAGTAGCACAGTCCGCAGATCCGCTGGACGAAGTAGCTGTAAAAAGATTGGAAAAAGCCCTTCGAGACTTAGACGCAGAAAACGAAAAAATCCAAAAAGAATACAAAAAGGAAAATGCAAAAGCTCTGCAGTACATTGAAAGAAACGCCAAACGCAAAGAAAAAATAGACAGATTAGAAACCTTGGAAACAGGAATCCCTCTTAACAAAAAGGGAGTAAAAATAAGAATAAAAACACCAGATGAAGAAGGAAACATAGACGAAGAAAGAGAAGTGGAGATAACAGTAAAAGAAGGAGGAATCACTTTCGACAATGATAGAACGGATCTCGAACCACAAGCACCAGGATCAATACAAATCACCATGATCAATGAAAATGGGGAGGAGGAAGATCCAAGAAATACAAAAAACATTGCTAGTCATCTCAACGCATACGGCGCCTACGAAGACATTCAGGATTTGTCCCAACTAAACCAAGAACTTAAGCAGCAGACTGGTGAAACAGACCTAAGCGAAGGTATGGAATTTGCAATTAAGGAGCCTGCGATAGATCAATTTGGAAAAGAGATTAACCAAACCAAAAAGATCAAAATAGAAAAAATCGACAGAGAAAATGGCAAGATTGTTCTCGATAAAGCAGTTATTGCAACGCCAAAAGAGTGGATATCTCTTTCAGTTCACCCCAAATTATATGTAACTCGTATTCAACGAGAGTTTAATTATGGGCAGTTTGCTAAACTCGTAAAGCAACACCAATATCAAACCGATATATCAACTCAAAGATTGGATGAGCTTCTTGAAGAGAAAGATCTCAAGCCTCTTGATGAAGGTGAGGAAGGGAAAGTTTGGTATTTGGACGACACAGGCAAAAGAAGAGAAGGAACTCTTTCAAAAGATGAAGGTGAATATGAGCTTGAACAAGCGGATATTCGTGAAACTGACTACCCAGATTATGAGGAGCTAGTTCAGGCAGGTGTCCCTCTTCACATAGCTGCTGCACATCAAGCTAAAACCCGAGAAAGAGACGCAAACAACAAAACTTGGAAACGCAAAAAAATCAAAACGAGAAATCTCTTAGACATGGCTAATAAAGGAAATATGGCTTCGGCAGGAGATGAAACTGCAAGCACAGGTGCTGGAGCCACAACCACTACTTCAGACGTAGATCCGGATCTGGGCACTGACACAACCCCAACCCCAGATGGGGAAGGGGGGGGGGCCGGTTCAAAACCAGATGAAGAAGGAGAAAAGTCAAAAGCGGGAAAAGAAACAAGAGTACACGATGAGGCACTCGATTATGATGAAATATTCAAGGCAGGGGGGATGGAAAAAAAGGATAGAAGTGTCCTAAAGGAAATGTGGAACAATACAAGATTCTTAAGTGGTAGTGACATTTGGGAAATGGGCAAAGCAATGTGGGAATACTACGAACGTCGTTGGGAAAGGCGACAAAAAGAAAGGTATTCAAGCATTGGAACCGATTTGCCATTTTTTGCACCTGAAATGAAACGCATCAATCAAGCCGCCGAAAACGAGGAGGTGAATCAATTTAAGGAAACATTCGAGCAATTTGGTGTGTTTGAAATCCAAGAGAGATTAAAGAAAACTCGAAACCGAGATGAATTGAAAGCCGCGCTCATAGTTCTATCAGATAAGGGGCAACTCCGCTGGGATGATATTGATTTTTGGCGCAATCTAAACAGGTTCGTAGACGCATCAGTAGCAATTCCAATCCCCTCTAATGGAGACCCAAATACACGTGTGAGTGAAAAGGATGAAAGGACTGGCTTTGATTTTTTGCAGGGAGCAATCGATTCGTTATGGGGAGAGGGAACATATAACGATTATTTCAACAAAAACAAGGGAGCCTACCAGAGTAATGCAAAAGGTTTCTACGAAGAGGGTAAACAGCTCGAGGGTGTTGAGGGTGGTCACGGTCGCAGACTTGCAACACTACTGGCCATGCATAAACGTGGAGAATTCGTTGATCCACATGAATATGAAGGCCTAATTCTTCATTCAATAGAATTCGGGAAGGCTCGCATGCAACAAAAAATATACTACATGGTTGAAGGTGTAGCGGCAGCGAATATGCATGGGCACACCATTCTACCATTCGATCGAATGGCCCACATAAATTCAGAAATGCTTACAAGATTTCCTCTATTAGAATATCTCTGCGCCAGTGTCAAAAGGCCTGATGGTAAAGAACACCGTTTCACGATTGACGATTACAAAAGATGGATTCGTGGCTGGGATGAAGGACAACCCATGAATCCAGAAAAATGCCGTCCAGGTGCGAAAGTTGATGAATTCATGTGGAAGTATATTCTCCCAAGTGATGAAACCCAAAACCGCATCAACAAAGTACTCCGTAACGGTGAAATGCTCGACCACGATGATATGTTTGCCTACCTGCCTCCAGCTACGGAGACCGTCATTACGGACGCCACAAAGTCCACTACAGGTTCCAAGAAGTTCTTGACGGTGGAAGGTTATGCCAACGGATTTCCCGGATTCAGCCAATACTTACGTAGCCAAGCAGAAAGCGACAATAGGGACAAATTAAGAGAAGGAATCAAATCTTATGTTCGTTATGAGGGGATTATCACAAATAGATTTGAAAAAGGAGACAAGAGTTACCAGAGATTTGACTGGTCCACGTTGAATAGTGGGACTATAAATACTCCAGACAGACCACCCCAGTTATTTATCGATCAAACAAATCAACTCATAGAACAAATAGTACAGGCCTACGGAGATCAAAAACTAATAGATACATATACGCTCCTCAGAGAAGAAACAGGAGATATCCATTCAGACAAAGATGAGATGGACAGGCAAAAACGCATCAATCAAGCCTTTCGTAATTTTGGAACACTCTTCACCAACGTAGTAAAAAGAGATGGAGGGGAAAAAATGTCGAAAATAACAGAAAGCGCTAATCTCGAAGGATTACCATTTGGAGTTCCTGAGGAGGTAATCGCACAAAGAAAAGCGGCATATCAAGACAATATGGAGCTCGGATAATAATCACCTTCAATCCTTGACCGCCAACCTGTTATGTGCTTTAATATGCACTCATTTTGCATATTATGCCAGAAGACCCTACGCGACAACCAGGCCCCGATGAACAGCCAGAGAGAGCTTTAGATATCCCCAAGCATAAACTGGTGAAAGGTGGTGCAGCCAACCTCTTGGCTAGCGGAATAGAATCAGTTATCAAAACCTGCAAAGCGACAGCTGACTTTATCAGAAATGCAGTAGATAGGGCATACACAAAGGGGAGTGTAATAAATCCAAGAGGGATTAAAGAAAATACTTGGAAAAGAGTAGCTGATACTTTACGCTGGGCAATTAAAAAATCTCGAAAGGCGCGCATAATTGAAAAAGTTGATTATAGAGCCTTGCCTAGTCTAATTGAGGAGGATGGCCCGGAAGAAGCAAATATCAGATTACAGTGTGAGGTTGTGGATGCAATAGACTCAAGTATTGGGGTAGCATTACCCTTCAGAGAAGAAATAGACAGAATCGGCAAACGCGCTTTTGATATGGGTGTGCCACCAGAGAAATTAATCGCATTTTTTGAAGACGATCAGATTTTGGATCTATTAATTGACGGAGTATTAGATGCTGAGCACTCGAGGTTCAGAGCTCAAAGTATCTCAGCTCTCATTTATTCTTCCCTCCAGTCTGTATTCGAAAAGCTCAAAGTCTATTCTGGTAAACAAAAAAGACTGGAGGTAGAAGGAGAGATAGAGAAAAAAATCAGAAGAAACATCGCATACCTGGGAAGAACTTATGATCCTACTGACATTGAACACACAATTACGAGTACCATAAGAGTGATGCAGGCCAAACATCCGGATTACGACATAATAACTTGGCTCAAAAACAACAAACACCTACTCGTTGAAGTGATTTGTGGACTGAGTAAAGAGGAAAGAGATCTACCTCGTGAAGAAAGATCCTCTATTGGGCATATGGAAAAAATTATTAATGGGATCTATGAGGAACGTGGAAAAGTTAAACCAAAACAATTCATAAAACTAAATGTGCCTAGGTTCATCGAAAATAGAGAAAAAGCTAATCAGGCATATTTGGGCAGAAAACTCAGAGATGCAGGTGTTGAAGACCAGCCGTTCATTTATCTGGATATAGACGAACTAAGAGAATTTTTTGAAGAGAGCCTGACAAGGATGGCAGATAGAGATTTGGGAATAAGTAAACTTCGCAATATCCTTTTAAGAGAGTCAGAGCAGTTTGTTCGTCTTCAAGGTGCAGAGTCAAAAGTTATTGTAGCAAGAAGAGGGCTTGGCGAATATTTCATTACAACGTTTGAAAGAACCGAGGACTTAATTGGAATGATAGGAATATTCATCCGCCAATATTGCCCTGTGATTTCTTCCCACGTTGATGTGGTAGACATTTTAGCAAATCCCGAAGAACTCCCCCCGGAAATAAAGGAAAACTATTACAGGTGGTTTGAAGATGATGGGACACGAATTGTGGGTACAGGAGGACCTTACTACAGATATATAAGAAAGATTTTCGGATTGCCCGAGGATGAAAGATTCGAGAGAGTAAATGATCGAGTTGAGGGTATTCTCGAAAGTGTCAATTCATACGTTGACAGCGTTTCTATTGATTTGGGAATACCCAGAATATTGAATGACAGAATAAGATCCACTAATGATTATGCTCAGCTCACAAAATTAGCTTTCGAATCACAAGGTACGGAAGAAGGATTCTTAGCAAGGCTTAAAATAGAATTAGCCATATTGACGTATAGTTGTCTTGGTACGCCAAGGTGGGTGTTTAAAGATCACGAGGCACTAGCAATAAAAGTTGCACTGGAAACAGCAAGGGGTGGTGTAGCAATTCATAACGATGCTGAAATGAGAGAGGTCGAATTCATTGACGGGGCAGATGGTGACATCGAGATATTTGGCGGAGCTGAACACGAAGCCCATACTCCAGGAGAAAAACGAAGTTTCAAACTTATTCCAGCAAAATTTGGTGGAATTCCATGTTTTTTACTCCCTGGCAATTGTGAGGATGAGGAGGAAGACGACCCAGCTTTTGACCCACACGAGTTTATTGGGAAAAAATCTTTACACAGTATGCTTACCAAGCTTCTACATAAAGAACAAACAAGAGCAAGAGATATAACTGATGTACTTCGAACGACTATCGTCGTAGATACAGTTGAAGATTTGATGAGAATCCAGAGAGAACTTGAAACAAACTACATCAGTTTTGGAAGAAGCTTAAAACGTGAGAATAGATACGGTAAATTTGTCAAAGTATCGACATATAACGTGGGAGAAAGCGCTGCGAAGTCTGATGAATACAGGGCTTTGCGATATGTAGCAGAAATACCAATTAAAGACACAGCCAACGAAAAGGATTACTTAGCACCAATAGAAATCAGAATCCTACTAACTGAAGACCTTGTGAGAGAAAGAAGCAAATATCATCCCGCAAGCCATAGGAATTATGAAGAAAGACGACTAAGAACAGTGATGAATAGATTGGCGCCTCCGGAAATTTTCGGACGATTATACAAAATGACCACTGCAGATGAGGATGATGTTTTCGGAAGGAGAGAAGTCTTATTGAAGGGTCGTGAAGACTATGGACAAATGATTACGAGAGGACATTGGCCACAAACTCTTTGATTTTTTGAGTATCCTGCTTCTTAGTTTCATAGCTTCTTACAGCTATGTTCTTCTCTTTTTCTTCCTTCTCACCGACAACTAACATAAAAGGGATTTTTTGTAGTTCGGCATTGCGTATCTTCTTGCCCAAACTTTCATTAGAATTGTCTATTTCAAAACGAACTTTTGCGTCATCAAGTTCTTTTGCGACTTTGTCAGCATATTTATTAAATTTTTCAGATACAGGCAGAATAATAGCTTGCACTGGGGCTAACCACACAGGAAAAGCACCAGCATAATGCTCAATCAGAATTCCCAGGAATCGCTCAAATGAGCCATAAATGGCTACATGAAGAACAGCAGGTTTGTGTTCTTTTCCATCTTCACCCACGTATTTCATGTCAAAATTCTCAGGTTGATTAAAATCTAGTTGAACGGTTGTTAGCTGCCATTCTCGTCCGATAGCATCCAGCACCATTATGTCAATCTTTGGTCCATAAAACGCTGCTTCTCCTTCCTCTATAACATAATCATTGCCCCAACGCTTCACGCTAGCGATCAATTTTTTTTCTGCCATATCCCAAACTTTGTCTTCACCGAAATACTTCTCAGGAGTTTCAGGGTCGCGAATAGATATTTGTGCCTTGAAATCTTTAAATCCAAATTTATCAAACAATTCTTTGGTTAAGCCCAATATCATATCAATTTCAGTTTCAATCTGATCATGTCTAACAAAATGGTGTGTGTCATCTTGTGTGATACTTCTAACACGAAGCAAACCACTTACTTCACCACTCTTTTCATTCCTATAAACTGCAGTATTTTCCGCATACCTAAGGGGCAATTCCTTGTAGCTATGAGGCCCAGAATTATAAAGCTCAAAATGGTGAGGACAATTCATGGCCTTCATCACATACCTTCCACCATCACTGATTTCCATAACCGGCATCATCGCATCATACTTTCCCATATGACCACTCTTGATATACAAGTCTTCCTTGGCTACATGAGGAATTCTCACAAAGCTATAGCCATTACGCTTTTTCAAATCAGTAATATAATCATGCAGAGTTTCAAACAAAGTTTCACCCTTAGGCAAAAACATGGGATATCCTGCTCCAACAAGCTCACTAAACGCAAATAGTCCAAGCTGCTTACCCAAAACCCGATGATCCCTCTTTTTTGCCTCCTCCAATTGTTTTAAATGTGCATCCAATTCCTCTCGATTAGCCCAGCAAGTACCATATATTCGCTGTAACATGGGGTTTTCCTCGCTGCCCTTCCAGTAGGCCCCAGCAATCTTCATCAGCTTAAACGGACCAATCTGACCAGTATGATCCACGTGTCCACCTCTACAGAGGTCCACAAACATTCCTTTCCCGTCACCTGGCATCACATTCTCGCAGAAGGAAATTTCTTCACCTTCATCCATAATTTCTTTTACCAATTCCATCTTATAGGTCTGACCAGTTTGTTTAAGAAATTCTAGGCTTTCATTAGCTGGCTCTTTTTTCAAAATAAACCGCTGGTTCTGCTTTACAATTTGTTTCATCCTTTTCTCTATCAAAGGCAAATCCTCTGGAATCAGCGTACGTGGTAATTCGAAATCATAGTAAAAACCATTTTCAATGGGGGGGCCGATACCTAATTTGGCCTCTGGAAACATTTGCATAACAGCTTGTGCCAAAACATGCGCACATGAATGTCGCATTGCTTCTAGATCTACTTTTAGCTTATCTTTTGCCATGGTAAACTGATCCTACGATGAAACTAACAAAACTTCAACTCGAAAACTTTCGCAATTACAAGAAGCATATTTACGAATTTGCCCTTGAAAAAGATCTCACAGTATTGGTCGGTCCCAACGGGATGGGCAAAACTAACTTTCTCGAAGCAATCTACGTTCTTTCTCTCGGAAAGTCCTTCCGGTCGCTTATGCAAGACAATCTTATTAAGTGGGATGACGATTTTATGCGCTGCAAGGCCAGTGTAAATGACCAGGACGAAGAGATAGATCTTGAAGTTTTCTACTCCAATAAACCCAAAAAGCAAAAGAACTTTAAAAAGAATGGAGTAGATCTCAAAAATAGCGAATACCTGGGCAACCTCTTAACTGTCCTCTTTCAACCAGAAGATCTAAACATGCTCTATCTTGGGCCATCGCTTAGACGCCGCTATATGAATATTCTGCTTTCACAAACTGACAGAAAGTATTTAAACGCCTTATCAAAATACAAGAAGGTTTTAAAACAGAGAAACGCTTTGCTTCATCAAATTCGCGAATCTCAGTTTCAAGAGAAAAATACAGATCGTTTGATGGAAGATCTAGATGCCTGGAATAGGGAATTAATTGAATACGGAAGTGTAATAACCAAAAAGCGAAGAGAACTAATCCAATTCTTGGATAAAAATATTGAGAAGATATATCAATCCATATCCGACGATAATGACAAGATTTCCGTAGAATACGAAAGCAAAATTCTAAAAAAATCCTCAAAATCAAATATAGAGGAACTATATGAAGAAGAGTTGGCTAACTGCCTCAAAAGAGACGTATTTAGGGCCGAAACGACAGCTGGTCCACACAGGGATGAGCTAAAACTATTCCTAAATGGGAAAGAAATAAGCCGCATTGCTTCTCGCGGTGAATACCGCACCATTCTTCTTGCAATAAAACTTGCTGAGATTAAATACATAAAGGAGAAAACCGGCAAAAACCCCATTCTCCTTTTGGATGATGTTTTCTCAGAATTAGACAGGAAGCGCAAAAATCACCTTCTAAAATCCATAAAAGGTTGTCAGACAATAATAACTACTACTGACATTGAGAACCTTGGGAAATTGGCTAAGAGAAAGCTATCTATCGAATTTGTCAAAGGGTAAAATATGTGGTATAATACAGTGAACACAAAAATAAATATAAATGCCACAAGTATTTCAAATTGTAGGTTCTATTATACTGGCTTGTGTGCCAGCTCTTATCTGGGGCCATATCTTTTATAAGAAGAACCCGGAAAGCCGGAGTCTTACTGCGCTCACTTTTATGGTTGGAGCGTTAGCAGTATTCCCAATACTAATTTACAAGTTTTTGTGGCAGTTCTTCCCATGGATGAATGCGTTTAAGCTAGCCAGCTATTTCAACAATGACATCATTGGGTTTACAAACCTTATAATTCTCCCGTTAAGCGTAATAATTACCTTCATTATAGTGGGAATCATAGAAGAGCTGATGAAGTTGATATCGGTTAAGATTGTTGATGATGATGAAATTAAACACATCGATGACTCAATTGAGTTCTTCATACTAGCGGCACTCGGATTTGCCTTCACCGAAAACATACTTTATTTCTATAATATTTGGATTGCACAGGGTCCCCAAAATCTGCTTCTGCCCTTTGTATTTAGGTCATCATTTTCAACATTCGCACATCTATTATTTTCTGGAATTTTGGGCTACTACTATGGGATTGCTCATTTTGCAGGCCCCATTCTACAAGAGGAAATCAAGGGAAATCGCAAACATTGGACAATTTGGATTCATAAGGTATTTGGGGTACGCAAAAGCAAGCTTTTCTTCGAGGAAAAGATATTCGAGGGTTTACTGATATCAATAGGTCTTCACGCGCTTTTCAACATTTTCCTGGAGATGAATCTCACATTTATGATAGTGCCTTTCTTAGTAGGCGGCTACATCACAATTAACTACCTATTTGACAAAAAGGAAAGCCACAAAAATTACGGTAAATTACTCGCATATTCCAGGAATCACCCTCATCCAAAAACAGGTGTGTATTTTAAAAAATCTTCGATAACCCAAACTTGAAAAATTATTCCAGGCATGTTAAGCTCTCTACTTGCGTAATTGCGTAATTTAAGCTTTAGAACATGTCTCACGACAAAATTGCAGTCAAAGGAGCGAGGATCCACAATCTTCAGAACATTGATGTCGAAATTCCCAGAGATAAATTTACGGTTATAACCGGGTTATCCGGCTCTGGTAAGTCATCTCTGGCATTTGACACAATCTATGCAGAGGGACAAAGGAGATACGTAGAGAGTCTTTCAACATACGCTCGCAATTTCCTTCAACTGATGGAAAAACCAGATGTAGAATCAATAGAAGGACTTTCGCCTGCAATTTCTATTGATCAGAAAACTGCACCTAGAAATCCTCGTTCAACAGTAGGGACGGTTACTGAGATATATGACTTTTTGAGACTATTATTTTCAAAAATTGGGAACCCACATTGTCCCAAGTGTAGTAAGCCCATAGAAAGACAATCACCTCAACAAATATTAGAGGAGGTTGCAAGTATGAAAAGTGGCAGCAAGATCCTCATTCTTGCGCCAATAGTAAGGGACAGAAAAGGGCAACACCTAAAAACAATAGATAGGATCAAAAAGGAAGGATTTGTCAGGTTGAGGGTGGACGGAGAAGTATACTCGATTTTAGATATCCCAGAAATTGATGAAAATAAAAGGCACAATATTGAGATCGTCGTGGATAGACTTGTAATAAAAGACTTAAAAAAGAAAACTAAAAAACTCTCCTCTGGACAGGAAATTGATATGCCCAATCCTGACAGAAGCCGCTTGTCTGATTCGATAGAAACGGCCCTAAAATATGGGGAAGGTTTGGTATTGATCGCCAATCACGATAACGATGAGGAAAAGATATATTCTGAGCACTTCGCCTGTGCTAAATGTCAGATAAACGTACCCGAAATATCTCCACGGAGCTTCTCTTTTAATAGTCCCCATGGTGCCTGTCCCGAATGTCATGGGCTCGGGACTAAACTGGAAATAGATCCTGGGTTAGTAATTCCGAATGATAGCTTAACTCTAGCAGAAGGAGCGATTATGCCATGGTCTACCACCACTTCTCATCTAACTTGGTATAACAAGATTTTACAAAGTGTTGCAAAGACCCATAAATTCTCGATGAATACCACGATCAGAAAACTCCCGGAAGAGGCTCTAAAAATAGTTTTATATGGGGACAAGGATCGCAAGTATAAAGTCAAAATTAATGAAGATAATACCAATCCAGACGCCGCATTTTCAGGAGAATATGAGACCTCCTTTGAAGGGGTGATACCCAATCTCGAGCGGCGCTATCTTGAAACTGACTCAGATTACGTAAGAAAAAAAATAGAGGGGTATATGCGTATCTTGAAATGCCCAACATGCGAAGGCAAAAGGCTAAAACCCGAAATCCTGGCAGTACAGATCAATGAGATCTCAATCATCGATGTCACAGCGTTATCCATCCAAAAAGCTATAAATTTCTTTAAGGAGCTAAAATTAAGTCCTATGAAACAGGAAATTGCTAGGCAAATTCTACGGGAAATCCAAAATCGCCTTCAATTCCTAGAGAACGTGGGTTTGTCCTATCTTACCCTGGATAGGGCCGCAAACACTCTTTCAGGTGGTGAGGCTCAGAGAATTAGATTGGCTACCCAAATTGGATCTCGTCTTTCAGGCGTTATATACGTTCTAGATGAGCCAAGCATCGGTTTACATCAAAACGACAACGACAAGCTAATTAAAACACTAATTAATCTCAGAGATATAGGAAATACAGTGATTGTCGTGGAACACGATGTGGATACAATGCTAACTGCTGACCATATACTTGATATTGGGCCTGGTGCGGGAAAAAATGGAGGAAAAATTGTGGCATCGGGTACACCAGAGGAAATTACCAAAAACAAGAATTCAGTTACAGGTAAATACTTGTCTGGAAAACTTGAAATCCCAATTCCAAAAAAGAGGAGGAAGGGAAATAGCAGCAAATTAACCATAGTGAATGCGACTGAGCATAATCTCAAAGAGATAACAGTAGATTTTCCTCTGGGCACTTTTATAGGTGTTACAGGAGTATCTGGCTCAGGGAAATCCACTTTGATCAATGATATTTTGGTGAGAAGAGTATCAAAAGAGCTTTATAATTCGAAAGCACTACCAGGAGCGCATGAGGAAATAAAGGGTATAGAAAATCTCGATAAAATAATTAATATTGATCAATCTCCAATCGGACGTACACCCCGTTCTAATCCGGCAACATACACCGGGGTATTCACTGATATAAGGGAATTATTTGCTCAGACGCCAGAAGCAAAGCTAAGAGGATACAAAGCAGGAAGATTTAGTTTCAATGTAAAAGGGGGCAGGTGTGAGGCCTGTAGAGGGGATGGCATCAAAAAAATAGAAATGCACTTTTTACCGGATATCTACGTCCCCTGCGAAACATGCAAAGGCAAAAGATACAATGAAGATGCACTAGAGATTCGATACAGAGGGAGGAATATCCATGAAGTTCTCGAAATGACAGTCGAAGAAGCTTTAGAATTCTTTCAAGCTATACCAAGTGTTAAAACCAAATTAACAACGCTAAATGATGTAGGTCTAGGGTATATTCACCTTGGGCAGTCTGCTACAACTCTTTCAGGAGGTGAGGCTCAACGTATTAAATTAGCAACAGAACTTTCCAAGCGTTCAACGGGTAAAACCCTCTATGTACTTGATGAACCAACTACGGGTTTACATTTCGATGATGTGAAAAAGCTCCTCAGTGTACTTCAGAAACTGGTTGATAAGGGAAATACCGTCTTAGTAATAGAACATAACTTAGATGTAATAAAATCTGTTGATCATATTATTGATCTTGGTCCAGATGGAGGAGATGAAGGGGGAGAAATAGTTGCCCATGGAAGACCAGAAGAATTAATCCAAGCAAAAAACTCTTACACAGGAAAATGGCTTAAAAAGATTATCAAGAAGTAAAACAGCATTTCCAAACAAGTAAACCAAATTTAACACCCACTAATTAGATTTAGTAGGATTAAGTAAAATTAAGCTAAGTTTAATAAAATTAAGTCAAATAGCCTAAATTAAAAACCTGTTTAAGGATATGGATATAAAATTAAGCAAAGTTTAATAAAGTTAAGCCAAATTAAATCAACTTTACAAAACCATTGAAAAATTGTGCTCGCTATGGTAAGGTTTGCCCATCAAAATGTTGCTTAAAAACAAGGAGAATGTTGTAAATAGCGTTAAACAGTGCTAAAATCCTCTCAAATTAAGAAAAATTAAGTAAGGTTGAATTAAATTAAGCCAAATAATGATTGAGAAATTCTTTACCACTGAGCAAGTTGCAAATATTCTCCAAATGCACCCCTTTACCATTCTGAAATTCATCAGAGAAGGAAAGCTCAAGGGTCTCAAACTTGGAAGAGTTTACCGCATCAAAGAAAGTGATGTTAAGGAATTTTTGGAATCCAAAATGACCAACTCAAAGAGTATTGAGCAGAAACCGAAAAGAATCAAAGCTGAAAAGAAAAATCCTACTAGAAATCACTACGATTTAGATCAGGAAAAAGAAAAAGATAAGGAGGAAGGGGAGCACTACTATACTATTTAGATTCATTTGAATCCCCTCATTCCTATGATCATACACTGTCTTTCATGTGGTAAATCAATTTCGAGCAATTGTAATTGCTGTCCTTATTGTTTATCTGAGATGAGCGAGCTTACGTTGGAGCTTAACGGCATTCAAACTCGAGCTAACCTCAATTTGAAGGAAAAAATGAAAGACCTTGTCTTAGGATTAGTACATAAATAAACCGTTTTTATAAAAATCTCCAATGCCCTAATAATCCGCTGCCCGCGGATAAAAACCTAGAAAAGCCCTAAAAGCTCCCCACTAAACTGGGGAGTTTTTATTAGCTGCCTGGGCATTGTCTATCTCTCATCATTTTAACTCCCTGCTCAATCTTATTAAGCTGGGGATAGGTATTTTGAATTATCTCGATGAAGCCATCACTCTTGGGGGACGGAGTATTTCTTCCATCTAGGACATTTACAAAGTTTTCAACAGTTTCATCACTAAGATTACTGTACAGGGTTGTAAAATCAGCAATCATGGTTCGTTTGATCACGTCCGTCTCAAAGAGTTCTTCTGCGACAGCAAAAGTCCCTGCTACACTTTCATTGCTGGGGATAGCCCCCTTGGGCATATTCTTAGAGGTATAGTCTGCAATATCACTTACCCCCTCAGTGAATTCAACACCATTTAGATTCGCTGTGACAAAGGATTTAGCGTAGGCAGCCAAAGACATCTCACCCTTAATCAACTTGGTTATACCCATTTTACTACCCGTATCAGCAATAATATCGCCACTTGCTGACCATTCATCGGCAAAATCAGAGGAACCGGCTCCATCCTTGAAGTGTTGTATGAATTCGTCCCACTTTTCGCCTACCGCCTTCCAGGAACCATTTTCGCATTCATCCTTATAAGATCCCTTTCTTTCCTTGTACTTACTCTCCAGAACAAGAAACAACTGATCCAATTCTTCCTGTGTCAAAAAATCAGCACTTACATACTTACTTCTCATTTTGTTATAAATTGAATCCCGATTAGCCTCTGAAGCCTCTTTGAAGAATTGATGCTTCAAAATGTCATTTGGTAGATTGGCAATCACACCACCATCAACAATATGTCTAACATAATAAATCTCGATGGTTATCTTATGAAACGCCTCTTTTAAATCTGGCAGTTTCTGAGTATTGCAGGTCAAGAAGGCACCTCTAATCTTTTTCCTGACTTGATCCTGTTGTTTCACAAGCCCAATTACATCGCTAGAATGACACTGATTACGACTTAGTATATCTTTCCAAGGCTCTACAATACCCTCTTTTAAGTCGTCGTTATAAATCTCAGAATCCCAGAACAAAGCAAAATCAAAACCACCCTTCTTGATACATGATCCAACACTCAGATTA
>CAZCLD010000009.1:0-30245 GCA_964499425.1 uncultured Candidatus Peribacteria bacterium
CTATAGTATTCACACTAGCAACCCCTCCAGAGAATGTAATTTTGTCACTGTTGTAGGTGTAGTTGCCAGCAGTTTCGAATGTTTCGGTGAGGATGGAAGTTTTGAGGAAATCTGAAGGTGGTGAAACATTTAATATTACAACTTCCAAAATTAAAGCAGCAATAATATATAGACTTAATCTGTTAGTTTTTTTGTGTTTTTTGTTTGTTTTTTTGCGCAATTTGGTCGAATTAATCTTTGTATTATACCATTTATTTGGGGTTTTTTGAAGGATTTAACACCTTTACGGGCAGTAAAGTTGTGGTTTATCTTTTCTTTCTGAAATTCTCCTAAAATGCTATATTGTCCTTGTTTTTGTTCTTATTCTTTAAACTATCCAAATTATGTTCGGAAAAAAGAAAAAAATTGAAAAATTTAGAGGTTTGCTTGTTTATGCTGTTTTGGGGATCTTGGTAGGTATCGTTATTGGCTTTCTGGCGGGACTTCTTATTGGTGAGATTGTACATTTGATTGATGATTCTGGTGATATGATACCAATTGCTATGACTACTTTTCTTGGAATGGGATGGGGGGCCCTAATTGGTGGGATTTTTGGTGGTGTTTTTGGTTACAAGGAGTAAATGGATTATCCTTCTCATTTAAAACTGAAGGAAAAGTCTTACGTTGTTGAGTATAAAATGGATTATAAGGCTTCTTCGTCAGTTCGTATAAAAAATGGAAAAGTTATTCTCAAGCTGAGTCGTTTTACTCGTGGGAGAAAGCGTGACGAAATAGTGGCTAAATTCTTGAAATGGGCGCAAAAGAGACTTTCTAAAGTTGCGCAGAGCGATTTTATTCTTCCTCAATACAAAAATGGAGGAAGAATCTATACTCATAACAAGGTTTACGAATTACAGATCTCCTTTGAGGAAAGGAGAAATGCTAGCGTTAGGGTTCATAATGGAATAATTAAGTTGACTCTTCCCAGTGAAAAATCGGACATGATTAAGGAATATGTGGAGAAGGCTATCATAAAGGATCAAACTCCGTATTTATGTGAGGTTGTGGATGAATTGAATCAGCTGTATTTCAAGGAGCGCTATAATCTCTGCCGATTTAAGCGGATGAATCATCGATTTGGGAGTTGTAGTTCTAAAAGGAATATCAATATTGCCTATCGTTTGCTCTTTGCTCCTAGGGAGGTGTTTCGGTATGTCTGTTTGCATGAATTGGCTCATTTAAAGGAGATGAATCATTCAAAGCGGTTTTGGAGTTTGGTAGCTGGTGCGATGCCTGATTATAAAGGGCATGAAAAGTGGCTTCGAGATAGTGGTTTTATGTTGGGTTGAAAGATTTGGTGCTATATGATAGAAATTACTGGCTTGTTATTTAACAAGTAGCGATCTCGCAATTATTAGGGCGCTTAGCTCAGTTGGTTAGAGCGTCTGGTTTACACCCAGAAGGTCAGTGGTTCGAATCCACTAGCGCCCACCATTATATATACTAAAAAATGAATAGTTTTGGTGATAGTAGTGAGGGCAAACCGAAGTCGCCTGATGAAGATTTGCGTGACGAGGTGAGGAAGAGGATTGAATATGAAAAGGGAATATGTCCTTCTGATGAGGAGGTTACAGCTGAGCTTGCGCGTTTGGGGCTTTGTGTTTCAACTGAGATGACACAGTTTCATTCTTTGCTCTCTGAAGAAGAGCAGGGAGAATTGGACAACTTTTTTGATACTCAGCTTTCTAGACAAATAGAAGCCCTAGATCCTGCATTCTGCAAATACTTCTTGAGTTCAGAAGTAGATATTGTATTGAAGCAAGTGAATTGTTTAGAGTCTATAAGCGGTAATTACTCATATCGGTTCTCTCATAATGGGAATAATTGGAATGTGGCTGAAGCCTTTTGGGATGATCATGAATTTCCTCACGGTGCAGGTGGGAGGGCTAAATTAGTTATAACAAGTGAAAAAAATCCATATGCATATACAACTTTGAATCTATATCCAATCGAGTCTCTTGAAAAGAGACTGATTGAGGCTGTCAAAAGAGCAACTTTGGAATGGGAGTCTCAGGAATCAAATGCTCATAGATTGAGTAGTTACGATCTTCCTCGTGATGAGAGGATTTTTCATGTTAGTCTTTTACCTCGGCAGCTAGATCTTGCTATAGCTGTTATGAAAGATGAGGCTGATTATTTTTCAAAGCTACTGAGATCAAAGGGCTATGATATTTATAGCAGTAACTCCTTGCAGACCGAGTCACCGAAATCTACAATATATGAACAGATTAAAGAAGCCAGAGAAATAGGTTCGAGTCGAATAATTTTAAATCTTTATGCCCATGGAGATAGAGCGGGGATTTATTATGGATCTTCGATTTTGTCACCAGAAGATCTACTTCAAATTGTATCAGATTCACCTGATATGGACTTTCTAATTTTGGGTTTCAGCTGCAATGGCGGCAACATGGCTGATAAATTTGCTAAAGCAGGTCTTTCCAATGTCACATTTGGATTATCTTCAAAACCTTACAATATTACAAATACTCTTGTCACTCCTGATAAATTTCCAGAGGGCGGTACCTACTTTTCAGTGTTTTTGATGGAAGGGATTAGAAAAATGGGGCCAGGGGTCAAGGTACATCTAGAAGATGGGTTTGTTTTACCTTTAGAGACCATTGGAGATGCCATGAGGTATTCTGATCTAAGGAGTAGGGAGTATGGTGCGTTTGATAATCCTGAATTTATTCTTCCAGGCGGCATTTATATTTCTAAGTATGAAAAACCTGATGCCGATAATCATGTTCAAGCAGCCTAGAATTTAGTTATAGTTAAATATGTGCGCATAGTTTATTCTATGATAGAATATGTCTATGAAAATCTACCTCGTTCGTCACGGTGCATTCAATCCTCCTGATAAAGATCCTGAAAAGGGTTTGTCTGAGGATGGTAAAGCTGAAGTTAGGAAAATTGCAGAATTCTTAAAGGGTTCGGATATTGAGGTCCCTCAGATTTATCATAGTGATAAAAAGAGGGCCAAGGAGACCGCTGAAATCATAGGGGAAGTTTTGGGTGTTGACATGGTTACTCAGAAGACTGGCATGGCCCCTAATGATGAGATAAATCAAATTGAAGCGGACATAAGACATAGAGAAAAGAATTTAATGGTGGTTGGCCATTTGCCATATTTGGATAGGTTGGCTTCTTCTTTGCTAACTGGAGATCAGGATTTGGAGGTGATTGAGTTACCTACAGCAGGAGTGATTTTCTTGGAAAATATTGAAGGGAAATGGGAGTTAAAATGGTTGATTGGACCAGATCAGGTTCAGGCTGGTCAATGATAGATATTTTTTTTGTAGCACTCTTCGCAGTACACAGTTTCTGATCTCTCGGGAGAATAAGTTGTGGTGATTTCTTTTTTGCATTTATCGCAGTTGCGTTCCCAGAATTTGCGAGGATTTCGCTTGTGAAAGCGGTCCATGTGACGTGCATTGGGGCAGCGACGAGGAAGTGGGAGCTTTTGTTTCTTGTAGTATGCGAGCTCTTTGGGTATTAATTTGAAAAGTTTGTGAGTTTTTTCACATTCAATAGCTGCTTCCAGGATGTCGGATGGAGTATCTTTGATATTGTCCGTAAGCTCATTGGCCTTGATTACTTTGGATGCATTCGGTCGAGGTGGTTCATAGTCGTCCCAGCTTGGAGCGGTCTCTTTGGTGAGAGGATAATACATGTGGGATGATGTTTTGTTGTAGCCAAATGGTGAGATTTTCATGGGGAGAAATTCGCCCCACTCTCCTGTTTTGATCATATGCTCTGTGATTTTGGCTGCAAGTTTTTCGTAATCTTCTTTGGAGTATTGCTTGTTGAAAATGCAGTGGTTTTTACGGAGCATGTTTGCGCAGCCGAAGCAATTTTTTGAGGTTTCAAGGTACCAGCAGTAAGTAAGTTCAGCGCAAGTCATATGGGCGTCCTGTGTGAACAAAATGTGATAACTGTTGGCGCCTGTATCGCAGATTTCATAGGATTCCTGGAGATTGGAACCGTATTGATAAATGTCATAGACATTCTTAGCACTGAGAACTACTTGATAACAAAATTTGCAGTCTTCTGTGTCTTCGCAATCAAAAGAATACTTGGTGTTCTTGCAGTTTGTGAGATGATCTCCGAGGCAGTTTTCCAGGTTTTGGCCCTGAAATTCTTTGAAGGTGTGAGTTTTTTCAAGTTCACGCCGTTTTTGGTGTAATTCGTGATATTCCTTAAATGAACCGAGATCAATTTTTGCGAGCTGTTCTTCGTACTCTTCTTTACTGAGCTGCTTATTCTCAAAGCAATATTCTTTGTTTCGAAGTCCGGTGCAGAGAAAACAATTTTTGCAACCGATACAGTCTCTGAGAAATGCACTGGAGCTGCAGTTTTGGCAATCCTGGCAACCAGTTAAGCCGTAGCATTTGTGCACATCGATACAGTCATAGCAAAGTTCGCAATGTAGGTTGTAGAAGCCATCAACGCAGGAAATATCGTGCTTAAAGCCGTATCCGTAGTAACAACTTTCGCAGAAATCGGCGTGCATTATGAGATAGGAGTTTTTGCTAGAACCGGCGTAGTGAATGTACTCGGAATTTTTATTGAAGCCGTCAATGATTAGGGCTTGGGTTGGTGTTGCGAAGAAAAGTTCTCTTAATTGCTCAAAGAATGGTCTGTCAAAGTCGAAATCGCGTCCGTAATCGAGAGGATTCCATTTGTCACTGTGCCAGCATTCGCGACAATAATAGGTGATGTCGAGGTGTGGTGGATATTGGGTGAGGGTTTTGTTGTGGCAGAGGCCACATTCTCCTGGATAAAGGTGGTGCTCATTACTGAAGGCTGCTCGTCTCTGTTGTCGGCAGTCAGGGCAGTGGGTTGGAGGTGGGATGGGGTATTTTTTATCGTTGAAAATGGGGGAGACTTGATCGTAGAATTTTAGATCTTTCTCTGTGATTTCAAATGAGGAAGAGCAGTTTTTACACGTGTTTTGCATAGCTTGATTATAGCAGGTTTTATTTTCCCAGATAGAGCTCTCCGACTCGCTTGTTTTCCAGTAGTTCGCGACCTTTTCCTTCCAAGCGATTTTGCCCAAGCTCAAGCACATATCCGCGATCGCTGTATTCTAGGGCCATGTTTGCATTTTGTTCTACCATCAAGATGGAAGTTCCATTCTTTTTGATTTCGTTGCACTTTTCAAAGACTTGCTGTGTGATTTGAGGTGAGAGACCTATGGATGGTTCATCTAGGAGCAAAAGTTTTGGTTGGATCATGAGTGCTCGTCCAATTGCTACCATTTGTTGTTGTCCACCAGAGAGACTGCGAGCTGTTGCTTTCCTTTTTATATAGAGCTCAGGGAGCTGTTTGTAGACATTTGCCATTTCCTGTTGGATTTCTTTCTTGTCTTTGCGTATGTATGCTCCCATTTCAAGGTTTTCCTCTACTGTCATTGTTTGAAATACGGATCTGCCTTGTGGTACATAGCAGATCCCACGATTGATAATGTGCTCTGTTTTTACGCCGACTAAATCTTCACCGAAGAAGTCTATCTCTCCCTCGCGAACGGAGGTTATGCCAAAAATACTGCGAAGAATGGTTGATTTCCCGGCGCCATTGGGACCTATGATTGTAACTATTTCTCCGTCATTTACAGTGATTCCAACATCTTTAATGATGTCTGGTCCGCTACCGTATCCTGCTGTGAGATTTGTTATTTTAAGCATGTTTAGAGTGTTTTTTACCTAGATACGCCTCTAGTACTTGTGGATTATCTTGGATTTCTTTGGGTTTTCCCATGGCTATGTTGTGCCCACGGTCCATTACAACTATTGTGTCGCAGAGATCCATTATAAAAGGCATGTTGTGTTCTACTATTAAGATCGTTTTTCCTTCTTTCTGAAAATTCTTGATGACTTTTTCAATTGTCTTAATTAGGGTCGGGTTGATGCCTGCTGTTGGTTCGTCCAAGAGTATTAGTCCTGCGTCATTTGCCTTTGCTCGTAAAATCTCTATGAGTTTTTTCTGTCCGTAAGAGAGTTCGTATCCTTTTAAGTTAGATTTTTCTTCTAGGCCGACGCTTTCTAAGAGTTTCATGGCTCTTTTCTCGAGTTTTTTCTGGTGTTTGGAAAAGGGGAGAAAGCTTTGCCAGAGGGTTTCTTTGTTCTCGTGAAAAGCTACAACTATGTTTTGGAGAGCGGTTAATTCCTCAAAGATCCTTATTGCTTGATAGCTGCGTCCGAGTCCAAGCTCTGAACGTGAATAAGGTGCAAGATGAGTTATGTCTTTGTCACTCAAATATACTGTTCCTTCATCTGGTCTAAGTAGGCCTGAGATAATATTGAATATGGTTGTCTTTCCTGCACCGTTTGGGCCGATCAAACCTGTGATAGATCCTTTTTTGACTTGGAATGTGCAGCGATCGACGGCTTTTACGCCACCGAAAGCTTTGGTTATGTTTTGTATTTCAAGTACGTCCTGCATTATTTTGAAAATATGTTAGTGCGTTTTCCGAGCAAACCATTAGGTCGGAAAATCATGAATAGTATTATTATTAGGCCGTAGATAGCTAGTCTCACAGGTCCTTCGAAGCCTATTGGCAGTGACATGAATCTGAGCATTTCAGGGATTAGAACTATGATAATTGCTCCAAGAATGCTGCCCCAGTAGGAGCCCATTCCTCCTACCACTACCATGGCGAGAACTATTAAAAGTTGATCTACGTTAAAGCTTGCTGGGTTAATGAATCGGATTTCCGCTGCGAGCAAACCGCCGCCGATTCCTCCGAAAAAGGAAGCGATTATAAAAAATTGTATTTTGTATTTGATATGATTTTTCCCGAGGGTCTTAGATGCTGTTTCATCTTCACGAATTGTCTCTATAACCCTGCTAAAAGGTGAGTGTAAAATCCTGTGAAGAATTAATAGGGATACTACCGTTATGATTAGAACAACGGGGAAAAAGGATGCTTGTGTCAGTAATGTTTCTCCAAAAATTGTAGGGCGGGGGATCCCAGGCATTCCAAGCCCGCCTCTAGTTATTCCTCTAAGGTTCAGGAATAAATTGTTCGTTATTATCAGGAATGCAAAGGTGGTCATGCCTATATAATGGCTTTTTAGGCGGATGGAAGGGAGGGACAGGAGCGCGCCTGCTATTGCTGCTGCTACTCCACCTAATAAAAGCGCTGGGAAGAAAGTGAATCCATGATCGAGCATTAATATTGCATATGTATATGCTCCGATGCCGAAAATTGCAGGGTGTCCTAAATATAGGATGCCCAGATATCCGAGCAGCATATTCATGGTGAGCGCGAGGCTGCAATATATTATGATGAGATTTAGGATGCGAAAGTAATATTCCATTTTAGCGGGATTCTATTTCTTCCTTGCGGCCTCCGAAAATGCCGTAAGGTTTAATTAATAATACGATTACGAAAAGGATGAAAACTACAAGGTGCTTGTAGCTGGCTTTTAGTGGTGTTAGGCCAACGACCAGGTTTTCTGAAAATCCAATTATAAGTGCGCCGATAATTGCTCCGTGGAGTTTCCCAACGCCGCCAATGATGATTGCTGCGAAGGCTTTGATGCTTAGTTCGAGGCCCATTCGGGGGTGTAGGTTTTGGTCGAAGGCGATTAGTATTCCTCCTATTGCTGCTAATCCTGAACCAATGGCAAACAATAAGGTAATGGTTTTATTTACGTTTATACCCATGATTGCTGCGACCTGTTTGTTGTCGGAAACTGCGCGAATTGCTTTGCCTGTGCGGCTGTATTTAAGGAAAAAATAGAGACCTGCTGTGAGAATTGCTGAGCTAATTATGATGGTTAGTTCTGTGGGTGTAATTGTTAGCTTGCCGCCCAAAAATTCATAAATTTTTGGTTTTGCTGAAGTGAGTTGGTAGGTTTTAGAGCCTGCTCCCCATATCATGATCGCGAATGCTTGTATAATTAAACTGACTCCCACAGATAGCACCAAAGGGATGAATTCTTGCTTGTCTCTTACTGGTTTGAATGTGGTTTTTTCAATGGCGACGCCGATAAGTCCTACTATTATGGCCGTGAGGAGTATGGCTATAATTAACGGTAGTCCTGATGAAATATACAAGCTGAAGAAGATAAATGCGCCCAACATAGCCATTTCTCCGTGCGCAAAATTTATGAATTCAAGTACTCCGAATGTGAGGGTGAGTCCTACTGATATTAAAATGTATACGGAGCTTGCAACTAGTGATGTGAACAATATTTCAGGGAGGAACTCCATAAGGCAGGGGATTCTAACGCAGGAATTCTAGCAGAATTTAGGTAAAAGAAAAGCCCCCGTGAGGGAGCTTTTCTAATTATTTTGAGAATACTATTGAACTGTTTCGTCGGCTGTCTCTTCGACTTCTTCTTCCTCTTCCTCAGTGGGTTCCTCTACTATGGCGCCTGCCTTGATTGGTCCATCCAATTCAGAGAGTAGTATTACTTCTCCGTCTCCTACAACTACTTTTGGAATATGTCCACTGGTTGGATCTCCGTTTTCATCGATTGTTAGACTTCCGGCCACACCTTCCCATCCATTAATTCCATATAGCCAACCCTTAAAGGCATCAGCGTCGTGTCCTACTGCTTCTATACCTTCTTTGATGAGGTAAACAGCGTCATAAACAGTTGCTGCATAAGTCTGGAAAGGAACTTCTTCTCCGTTGTTCATTTCAGCATATTTAGAGACAAAGTGCTTATATCCTGGATGTTCAGTGTCATAGCTAGTTTCAGCTCCAAGCATTCCGTAAGCGAGTTCAGGATATCTCTGTAGATATTCTTTTGAACCCATTGCTACGTCGTTAGCGAAAAGCTGTATGTTTTCGCCGATACCTTGTTCTTGTAGCTGTTTAAGAAGGAGATCTGTTTTTGGTGGTGTTTGTGGATTAACGAAAATTGCGTCAACACCTTCTCCTTTAAGTTTGGTGATTTGAGTTTTGAAATCTGTGTCAGTTGGCAAGAATGTCTCTGAAACAACTTCTCCACCGTTAGCTGTGAAGGTTTCAGTGAAAACCTTGTCTATTCCGATGGTGTAGTCATTTTCTTCGGTTAGCATTCCTACTTTTGTAACTGTAGAATCATCTGTTGCAAGACCCGCAAGTATTTTTCCCTGAGATGCATCAGAAGGGTAATTTCTGAAAACATAATCACCGGCATCAGTTACATCCGGGCTACTAGATCCGGGTGAGAAAAGGATAACTCCTGCTTGTTCAGCTATTGGAGCGGCACCCAGGGTCTCTGAAGAGCAGAAACCACCGTAGATGATGGCAACGCCTTCTTGATCAATCAAGTATTGAGCGGCTGCAGAAGCGTCTTGTCCGTTACACTTTCCATCTTGCCAGAGGAATTCTAATGTTTTGCCATCGACACCACCTTCTTCATTGATTTTGTCGATTGCGATTTGTGCAACTTGTTGGAGAGGCACTCCGTATGCTGCTCCATCACCTGTAAGGGGTAGGATAGCACCGATCTTGATGCTGTCTTCTTCTCCTGTTTCTTCGCCCCCAAAGCTACAGGCTGCCAGGCTAAGTGACAGTACTGCTAGAATTGCGAACAACCCTAGTCTTTTGAATACTTTTACCATTTTGATATAGGTTAAAGATATATTGAAAGATTTTATTGGTGAGTAGGGTATTTGTATGGCTTGTAAAAGTCAAATGCGCCCTGTTAAGATTCGCTTGCCTATGCTTAAAAATCGTTGTCTGGTTTTTCCGAGTTTTTTGTTGCTTGCAATCAATATTTTGAGTATTATTGGGCCCATATTTAATATGATTCTATGCTTACTAAAGATCAATTGTTGGCCCAAATACAAAATGTGTTAAAGGGCACGGATTTTCCGACATTGGGGGAAAGGTATGAAGGCAAAGTGCGAGATAATTATTCTAAAGATGGGGAACGGATAATTATTGTTTCTGATCGTTTATCAGCGTTTGATAGGATAATTACTTTGATCCCTTTTAAGGGACAGGTCCTAAATCAGATTGCTGAGTTTTGGTTTGAAAAAACCAAGGATATTGTGGGGAACCATGTTATTGAGTTTCCGGATCCGAATGTTGTGGTAGCAAAGGAGTGTACTGCTCTTCCAGTTGAAATGGTTGTACGTGGCTACATTACCGGTGTTACCTCGACTAGTGCTTGGTATAATTATGAGAAAGGTGTGAGAAATTTCTGTGGGAATGAGTTGCCGGAAGGACTAAAGAAGAATCAAAAGTTTGATGCTCCAATTTTGACACCTTCTACGAAGGCTGAGAAAGGTGATCATGATGAATCAGTTTCTAAAGAGGAGATTCTTAGTCGAGGTGTTATTAGTGAGGAGGACTTTGACTATATGGCTGATGTTTCAATGAAATTATTCAATAGAGGAGTTGAAGTTGCTGCTAAGCAGGGAATTATCTTGGTAGATACCAAATATGAGTTTGGAAAGGATAAAGATGGAAATATCATATTGATTGATGAAATACATACGCCTGATTCATCTCGGTTTTGGTATCAAAATGAGTATGAGCAGAGGCTTGAGTCTGGTGAGGAGCAAAAAAAGATTGATAAGGAATATTTGCGAGAATGGCTTGCTGATAAGGGGTTTATTGGAGAAGGAGAAGTCCCTGAGATTCCTGATGAGGTTAGGGTTGAAACGGCTCGTCGATATATTGAGGCTTATGAACTAATTACCGGTCAGACTTTTGAAGCAGAGGTCGGTGATGTTAATGCTCGTTTAGAAAATAATTTAGCCAAATATTTATGAAAGTAATAATAATAATGGGGTCGAAATCAGATATGGGGCATGTAGAAGGAATGCCTAAAGAGTTCGAAGAATGGGGGGTTGATTGTGAAATGATAGTTGCTTCGGCACACAAAGTTCCAGAAAAGGTTTATGATATTGTAAAGAAGAATAATGAGAGTGATGAGGACATTGTTTATATAACTGTAGCAGGAAGGTCTAATGGTCTTTCTGGAGTAACAGCTGCGAATAGTATCCATCCTGTGATTGCTTGTCCTCCTTTTAAGAGCAAGGAAGATTTCATGATTAATATAAATAGCACTTTGGTAATGCCGAGTGATACGCCTGTTTTGACCGTTATTGATCGTCAAAATGCTATCATGGCTGCTTTGAGGATCTTTGCCTTGAAGGATGATTCTTTGAAGAAAAAGGTGAAGCAGCGTATCGAAGAAATTAAAAAGGGGTTTGAAAATTAAAATTTATCTTTATGGACAATCCACTACTCGCAATATCGCCATTAGATGGCCGCTACCACGGTAAGGTTGATTATCTTTCTCAGTATTTTTCTGAAGCAGCTTTGATGCGCTATAGGTGTTTGATCGAGGTTGAATGGTTTATTTTTATGTTTAACGATCTTAAACTTAAAGGCACCAAAGAGCTCAAGCCAACTGAGCTTAGGATCCTTCGTACTATTTATGAACAATTTGATTTAGTTGATGCTCAGCGGGTAAAGGATATTGAAAAAGTTACTAATCATGATGTAAAAGCGATTGAATATTTTATTAAAGAGAAGCTCAAGAGTAGCCCGATTGAAAAGTATCTGGAGTTTATTCATTTTGCATGTACTTCTGAGGATATTAACAATCTCTCATATGCGTGTTTATTGAGGGATTTCTTGGGAAGAGAGCTTATGACTGTGTTGAGTGGGTTGGTCCAGGAAATTTATTCTATGGGGGTAAAGAATAAATCTTTACCGATGCTTTCTCATACTCATGGGCAACCTGCTTCTCCGACCACCTTGGGGAAGGAATTGATCAATGTTGTTGCTAGACTTGAAAGGGAAATGGAAATTCTCAACACATTTTCATCCTTGCCTGCAAAGATCAATGGAGCTGTAGGAAATTACAATGCTCATGATTTGGCTTATGCAAAGGTAGACTGGGTTGATGCGAGCAAAAGATTTATACAAGGATTAGGGCTTGAATTTAATAAATATACAACTCAAATTGAGCCCCATGATGCGTTTGCTGGTTATTTTGATGCTGTAAAGCGAATCAACAATATCGTTCTTGATTTTTCACGTGACATGTGGACTTACATAAGCATGAGCTACTTTGGTCAAAAGACAGTGAAAGGGGAGGTAGGCTCCTCAACTATGCCTCATAAGGTTAATCCTATTGATTTTGAGAATTGCGAGGGGAATATCGGTATTGCGAATTCAATGCTTGATCACCTTTCTTCGAAATTGCCTGTCTCAAGAATGCAGAGGGATCTTTCTGATTCGACTGTGCAGAGAAATATGGGGTCAGCTTTGGCATACTGTATTTTGGCTTATAAGAGCGCAATACGAGGTCTTTCTAAGTGCCAAGTGAACAAAAAAGTGATACAAGAGGATTTGAAGGATAGGTGGGAATTATTAGCAGAACCAATCCAAATGGTAATGCGAAAAAATTTGGTACCTGATTCCTACGAAAAGTTAAAAAAATTGACACGAGGAAAGGGTGGGATAACAAAATCTACTATTTCATCTTTCATAAAATCTCTAAAGATACCTGCTACTGATAAAAAGAGGCTTCAAGCTCTTACCCCTGAGAAATATACAGGGTTGGCATCCAAATTGGTGGATGAATATGAGCTAAAGATTTCAGTTGCTCAGGAGGGGTGTGGGCCAGGTGGTTGCTCCGATTGTCATGGGTGTGGTGCTTAATCTAAGTCTTTGGGTCTATAGATTTGTTTTTATTTTGTCTGTTGTTTTGCTAAACTGGCGGCATCATGTTTGAGAAAGTAAATCCAAAACAGTCTTTTCCGAAAATGGAAGAGAAATGGCTAGAAGCTTGGAAAAAGAATAAGACTTTTGAGAAATCAGTTGAAATGCGCTCCAAGGACAAGGAATATGTGTTTTATGATGGACCTCCTTTTGCAACTGGGCTTCCTCACTACGGTCATATTCTGGCAGGGACCATGAAGGATGTTATCCCTAGATATCAGACTATGCGAGGGCATCGAGTTGAACGGGTTTTTGGCTGGGATTGTCATGGATTGCCAGTCGAAAATGTCGTTGAAAAAGAGCTTGATTTGAGTGGAAAGAAAGAGATTGAGAAGAAAGTTGGAAAATTCGATTTTAATGAGAAATGTCGTGCTTGTGTTCTTAAATATACTGCTGAGTGGGAATCAACAGTACATCGAATGGGAAGATGGGTGGATTTTGAAAACAACTATAAGACGATGAATCCTGAGTTCATGGAGTCTGTTTGGTGGGTCTTTAAGCAACTTTGGGAGAAGGACTTGGTTTATCGTGGGCACAAGATTATGCATATTTGTCCTCGCTGTGTGACTCCTCTTTCAAATTTTGAAGTGACCTTGGGATATAAGGACATAAAAGATCCTGCTACTACTTGGAAATTCCCACTTAAGGGGCAAAAGGGGACTTATATTCTTGCTTGGACTACGGTTCCTTGGAGCTCGCTTAGTACAATGGGGCTTTCTGTCGGACCGGATTTCACTTATGTTAAAGTCAAAGTGGACGGGGAATATCTGATTTTTGTTAAGGATCGATTGGAAGACATTATGAAGGGGGTCGAGGATTATGAGGTTGTTGAGGAAATGAAGGGAAGTGATCTAATTGGGCTGGAATATGAACATCTGGTTGACTGCTTTTATGATTTGCCTGAGGTAAAGGAAAATAAGAATGTCTTTCATATTTATGGTGGTGACTATGTTGAAACAACAGAGGGAACTGGTGTTGTTACTATTAATGGATCTTATGGAGAAGTTGATATGGAAGCAGCCAAGAAGAATGGGCTTCCAATAGTGATGGATGTGGACATGGATGGAAATTTCAACGAAAAAGTTCCTCCCTATAAGGGTATGTATGTAAAGGATGCAGAGTTGAAATTCGTTGAAGATATGAAAAAGAAAGGTCTTGTTTTTAAGATGGAGAAATATAAACACTCATATCCGCATTGTTGGCGTTGTGATGCCCCTTTGCTAAATTATGCCAATAGTTCTTGGTTTGTGAGCATTGATAAAATTAAGGAGACTATGCTCAAGTCTAACCAGGAGATCCATTGGGTACCCGGACATTTGCGTGATGGTCGTTTTGGTAAATGGCTCGAGAATGCCAGAGATTGGTGTATTAGCAGAAATCGTTTTTGGGGTGCGCCGCTTCCTATTTGGGTTAACGAGGAGGATGAGGATGACACAATTTGTATTGGAAGCATTGAGCAATTAGAGGAATTATCTGGGGAAACGGTTAAGGATCTACACAGTCATTATGTAGATGAAATTGTTATCGAGAAGGATTCTAAGAAATACAAGAGAGTTCCTGAAGTTTTGGATTGCTGGTTTGAGTCAGGATCCATGCCTTATGCGCAATTCCATTATCCCTTTGAGAATAAGGAAAAGTTTGAAGCGAATTTCCCTGCAGAGTTTATTGCTGAAGGATTAGATCAGACACGTGGATGGTTTTATACGTTGGTGGTTTTGGGGACCGCTTTATTTGGAAAGAGTCCTTTCAAAAATGTGATTGTGAATGGTCTAATTTTGGCTGGGGATGGGAAGAAAATGAGCAAAAGGCTTAAGAATTATCCTGATCCAGAAGAGATTTTCGATAAATATGGAGCAGATGCCCTTAGAATGTATTTAATGAATTCACCTGTGGTGCGAGCTGAGCCGCTTCGTTTTACTGAAAGAGGAGTCGAGGAGGTTGTTAGGAAGATTTTGCTTCCGATTTGGAATTCTTATTCATTCTTTGTAACTTACGCGACGATTGATAAGTGGGAGCCAAATACTCCAAAGACTGCAAACAAACTGGATCGTTGGATTATTTCTGAGCTCGAAAAATTATTGAGTGAGCTGACTGCAGAAATGGATGATTATAATTTGCAACAAGCTACTGAGCCGATTGTTGAATTTATTGATTCTTTGACAAACTGGTATATTCGCCGTTCAAGGCGTCGTTTTTGGAAATCTGATAGTGATGAGGACAAGAATGAGGCATATGGGACTTTGTATTATTGCTTGGTGAAACTGTCGCAGATTATTGCACCGTTTACTCCTTATATTTCCGAGGAAATCTATACTAATCTAACTGGTAAAGAATCTGTACATCTTTCTGATTGGCCACAGTTTGATAAATCTAAAATAGATATTCCTCTTAACGATGAGATGAGGACTGTTCAATTGATTGTTAATCTTGGGCACAGTTTGCGTGCAAAGAAGAAGATTAAAGTTCGTCAGCCACTTGCAAAAGTGAAAATTGCTTTGCCTGAGGGTGTTTCTGAATCTTTGCTCGATGATCAAAAGGAGGTTATTTTGGAGGAGTTAAATGTGAAAGACCTGGAGCTTATGAGTGATGGAACAGATATGGTGGAAATGCATGTTACTGTTAATGCGAAATTACTTGGGCCGAAATATGGGGCAGATGTTCAGCATATTATTAAAGCTGTAAAAGAGGGCCAATTTGAAATTGATGGCAATAGGGTGAAAGTACTTAAATTTATGTTGGAGGAGGATGAGGTTGAGATTGGATATAAGGGTAAGGAAGGTCTCGATGTCGAAAGTGAGGCTGGGATGGTTGTGGCTCTTGATGCAGAAATCACTGATGAGCTTAGGCGTGAGGGTTATGCTCGAGATGTGGTTCGGTATATTCAGGAGCTTCGGAAAGAAGCTGATTATCAGGTCGATGATAGGATAAGCGTGTTAGTCGAGACTTCTGGGGATCTAAAAGAGGCTGTGGCGGAGTTTTCTGATTATATTAAGAAGGAAACTCTTGCGGACGAGCTGCAGTTCAATGGTGATTTTGATGGAGATAAAGAAAAAATGTTTGAGGTTGATGGGGTGAACGCAAAAGTTGCTGTGAAGAAGGGATAGTGTTAATATTGTCTTCGAATTTATTTCTTTCCTATGAATTTAATTCTTAAACCGATACTTGGGATTGCGATCAATGCTCTTGTACTGTTTCTTTTGATAAGAGTAGTTGGGGATATCACTTATACTGGTGGCCTTAAGTTCTTTGTTCTAGGAGGGATTTTTCTTGGTTTGGTCAATGCTCTTGTGAGACCAATAATCAAGATTATTCAGTTGCCAGCAATGTTTATTTTTGGAGGTATTGTTCTTATCATTGTAAACGTAGGGATTCTATACTTTTTAAGCTATTTTCTGGCGATCGCTGAGTTTCAAAATGTTACTTTACACTTTCCTAATCTTCAGACTTATGTTATAGGGTCTGTTGTGTTTGGTGTAATTAACTGGGCACTACATCTAATTGATTAAAATGAAAGCAGCTTTAATGATTTTACAGGTTATTTTCTCCGTTTTTCTTATCCTTGCTATATTGATGCAGCAGAGAGGGACTGGTCTTAGTGCTACATTTGGAGGTAGCGGAGGCTTTTACACTAGTAAAAGAGGAATAGAGAAGTTTTTATCAACTGCCACTATTGTTTTGACAGTTTTGTTTCTATTGAATTCGATAGCTTTTCTTTTCGTCTAAAATATGAAGTTCTTTAGTAAAATTGTCGCGGTCATTAAGACCTATGATTATCGTGACAAAGTGATTTCGGCTGCTGTTGTGGCTATTTTCCTTTTAATGCTTGTTAAAATGATGGTGTTTCCTTATGGGCTCTTTGGTTTTGGTGAAACTAACATTTATACCGAAGGAATAGTTTCTCGCAGTGGCATTCAAAATATTAATCCTTTATTTGTTGATTATAATGAAGCTGATAGAGAGGTCTCAAGTTTGGTTTTTTCTGGGTTGATGAAGTATGACCTTGAAAAGAGAGCTGTTGTAGATGATATGGCTCAATTGACAATTAATGAGGATAAGACTCAGTACAGGTTTGTAATTCGTGAGGGTTTAAAATGGCATGATGGTAAGGCTGTTACCGCGGAGGATGTATATTTCACTTTTCATGATATTGTCCTTCATCCTTCATTTCAGAATGAGATTTTAAAGACCAATTTCGGAGGGGTAGAAATGGAGCTTGAAGACGAGATGACTATCACGTTTAAATTGGAAAAACCGAATGTCTTTTTTATTACAAATCTGACAACAGGCATACTTCCCAAACATATTTTGGAGGGTGTTGATCCTTATGAAATTCTTCAAGATGATTTTAACAAGAGCCCAATCGGAACTGGTCCCTACATGGTAACGGAACCTGTTGAGTCTTTTGCGGATGGGAGGACTCAAATTACCTTATCTCTAAATCCTTATTACTATGCTGAGAGATCGGACATCGAATTCATGCGCTTTATTGCATATCCTTCGATGCAAGAATTGATTGAGGAAATAGATGTTGTTAACGGTGTTCCAAAGGTTTCTGGCAATTATATATTGGATTTTGTTAACAATGAACGGTTTGATCTTTTTCCTTATGAATTACCTCAATATACAGCTGTGTTTATGAATTTGGAGAGTCCTATCTTGAAGGATAGCAAGAAAGTTAGGCTGGCTTTGCAAAAAGCCGTTGATAAAGATGCTTTGATAGGTGAAGGGATGGACAAAATCAAGGTTGATACACCTCTTATGTCCTTGAATCAGGAGGATTGGGAGTATCAATCGAGTACAGAGCAGGCTATGGGGGCGTTGAAGGATGCTGGGTATCGTTATCAGAAAGAAGATACAGAGCATGCGGGAATTCGTTATAACAATGATGAAGAGGGCTTAGAGCTTAATTTCATAGCTAGGTATTATGATGAAAACACTTACCAGTACGAGGAGACGCTGAAAGTTGTGAATTTTCTAGAGAAATCCTGGGAAGATATTGGGTTTGCTATAAATGTCGAGCTTTTGCCTTCTGAGTTGTTTAAAGAGCGTGTTATGCAGCGAAACTATGATTTGTTGTTAGTGGGACAGATTCTTGGCTATAATCTCGATACTTATTCTTACTGGCATTCGACTCAGGCGACTCCTGTAGGCCAAAATCTATCTAATTACAAGAGTTTTCAGGTTGATAGTGTGATTGAGGCTATTCGTTCCACCTTTGATGAGGAGAAGAAGGCTGAGAAGCTTTTAGAGTTAGCTGAACGGTTGAAAGGTGATGTGCCGGCAGTATTTCTATATAGGCCTGTTTATTATTATGCCTCTGATAGTAGGATGACAGGAATATCCATGGATGGAGTTGTTTTCCCGAGTGATAGATTCTCAAAGATTTGGCAATGGAAGTTTGACAGATAGGTAAAATTTCTGTATCTATTTACGGCAATTAAATTTTTGATATGCAAGTTGTACTCAATGAAGATGTGAAAAAATTAGGGTTTAAAGGGGATATTGTCACTGTTAAACCAGGCTATTTCAGGAATTTCCTGATGCCAAAGGGATTTGCTGATATTGCTACGAAAGCACGCCTTAAGATAGCTGAATCTCGTAGAGAAAAGATTGTTATGAAGAAGGAAGAAATCATGGCTAAAGCAACTGAAGCAATAGGAAAATTGAAGGGTTTGAGTGTTGTTATAAAGGCTAAAGCGAGTGATAAAGGAAAGTTATATGGTGCTGTTACTGAGGCTGATGTGGTTGATGCGGTTGAGAAGGCTGCAAAGATTAAGTTGGAGAAAGATTTTGTCAAAATGGATCATTTCAAGGAGGCTGGAGAATATAGTGTAGTCATCAACCTTGGTGAAGGTTTTGAAGAGGAAATAAAAGTCGTAATTGAGGCAGTTGAAGAAAAAAAGGCTTAATTTTATGCAGGGAAAGGGAAAAGTTTTAGCTTTGGATTATGGTAGTAAGCGTATTGGTGTTGCCAGTGGCGATCTTGAGCATGGTATTGCTTTTCCAAGAGACATTATCGAAAACAAAGGGGATATTTTTGGGAAGATTCTTTCTTTATGTGAAGAATTGGATGTTGTGCTAGTTGTGGTTGGGTTGCCACTTTCGATGGAGCAGCAACAGGAGGAAAATCCTTTAATGCGAGAGGTTAGCAGTTTTGTTGAGAAATTGCGCGCTAGAGGTTTGGAAGTTGCGCTCTTGGATGAAAGGCTGAGTTCCTTTGAAGCGAGCCAAAAAATTGGACGTAAACAGGGGGTTGATGCGCAAGCGGCTCAAGTGATTTTGCAAAGATACTTTGATAGTCTTTCATAAGCTTTGCCCTTAGGATATAATCCACGAGATGAAACAGATATTGATTTATATAGGTTATGGAGTTGGGGTTTTTGTTATCCTTCTCATTCTTTCTTCAATTGTTGCAAGAATAAACCGAGTAAGGCGTAAGTATCGAGAAAAATATACTGTTTTACAGGTGAGAGTTTCCAAGGAGAATGAAACTGGGCCGATTGTGGCTGAGAATATTTTTTCGACCTTGCATGGGATCCAAAAGAAGTTCTCTCTTTGGGAGCGAATAAAAGGCTATAGCTGCGATCATGTTAGTTTTGAGATAGCTAGTATTGGGCGAAGCATTAAATTCCATGTAGCGTTCCCAGAAAAATTGAGGAATCTTGTGGAGGGTCAGATCTATGCACAATATCCTGATGTCGAGATAGAGGACTGTCCTGATTATTCGAGTGTAGAGGCTGTTCGCAAAAACGCTTCGAATGCTTTTGGTGTTGACTTGAAATTTATAGATAGCGATGTTTATCCGATTAAAAGATACCCTCAGTTTGAAGATAAATTGACTAGAGTAGCAGTTGATCCATTGTCTAGCATTACTTCTTCTCTAGTTAAGTTTGATGATGTTGAGGATCAAGCTTGGGTTCAGATTATTGTATCGCCATTATCTGATAGGTGGAGAATTGTATTTACGAAGTGTGTGAGAATTTTGAAGAAGGGCATTTTGGGAAATGTAGAAAGTTTTAGGAAGGCGTATTCTAAGGCATTTGTGACTAGAAAGCTCTGGCCCAAAATTGTGTTTTTTCCGGTCTATTTTGTCTTTTGGATCCAAGGTTTGCTCATTACTGCGCGAGTCAAGGCTGACATAAGTGCTGCAAATACTGCACTTCATACAAGCGAGGACATTGAAGAGTTGACTTCTAAGACACATGAAAGAGAGAGCACAATGGATGCAGCTATGGATAAGGTAGTTAGGCTTTTATATAAAGTGAATATAAGGGTTGTTTATATTCCCAAGAATAAAAACGCACAAAAGGCTAGAGTTAAATTACGCGAGGTCGCTGGCTCATTTAAACAGTTCAATATTCCTAGTTTGAATGGATTTGAAATTAAGGACTTCACAGAGGGGCCGCAAGTTCTAAACGCCTATAGAAAGAGGCTAATTAGAGATGGAATTGTCCTAAATAATGAGGAGCTTGCAACTATCTGGCATTTGCCTAATATTTCTGTTCAAACTCCTACCATTTATTGGGTGAAAAGTAAAAAACTGGAACCCCCACTCGATCTTCCAGATGAAACACTCACGGGCGATGAAAAAATTACTACTATGGGAAAGACGAACTTTAGAGGGGCTCAGCATCTTTTTGGTATTAAGCCCATTGATCGTAGACGTCATGTATATGTCATCGGAAAGACGGGTATGGGAAAATCTACTTTGCTGGAGAACATGGTCTATTCTGACATTATTTCTGGCAAGGGTGTTGGTGTGATCGATCCTCATGGAGATTTGGCAGATGCTGTTTTGGGCTTCATTCCACCAAATCGTACGAACGATGTAATCTTGATTGACCCTTCGGATCAAGACTATGCTGTTGCCTTTAATATGCTGGAAAATGTTGATCCTGCTCTTAATTCAATCGTATGTAGTGGTTTAGTTGGTATTTTCAAGAAGATATATGCAGAGAGTTGGGGGCCACGGTTGGAACATATTTTGAGAAATACGATTCTTTCACTTTTGGAGTATCCTGGCACTACTATGCTTGGGATCACTCGACTTCTGCAAGATGATGATTACAGGAGAAAAGTAGTTCGCAAGATTGAGGATCCAGTTGTGAAGAGTTTTTGGCTTGATGAGTTTAATAAGATGCAGGAGAAGTTTAGGGTTGAGGCGATATCGCCGATTCAGAATAAGGTTGGCCAGTTTCTATCAAGCTCAACTATCAGGAATATTGTTGGTCAGCCAAAAAGTACTGTGGATCTTAGATTTGCGATGGATAAGGGGAAAATTGTGATTATCAATCTCTCGAAAGGTAAAATTGGCGAAGATAATTCTGCCTTACTTGGTGCGATGTTTATCACGAAGTTCCAGTTGGATGCCATGGGTAGGGCAAATGTTCCGCTGGATGATAGAAAGGATTTCTATCTCTATGTGGATGAGTTCCAAAATTTTGCAACTGAGTCTTTTGCGACTATTTTGTCAGAGGCTCGTAAATATAAGCTGAATTTGACTATGGCGAATCAGTATATTGCACAGATGCCTGATGAAGTGAGGGATGCTGTTTTTGGTAATGTAGGTAGCACTCTTGCTTTCCAAGTGGGTTTTGATGATGCGGAATATATTTCTCAACAGTTTGCAGAGGAAGTTTTGCCAAGTGATTTGGTCTCCTTGAGTAAATATCAATGCTATATGCGTTTACTTATTGAAGGAATGCCGAGTAAAACGTTCTCGTTTGGGACCATGCCACCCCCGAATGCTGAGATTGATCGCGAACAAGTCGACAAGGTTGTGAAAGTTTCTCGTGAAAGATATAGCGAAAAGACTACGATTATTCAGGACAAAATAAAAAGGTGGAGTCGTAACAAGAGTGATAATACAAAAGAAGATGATTAAAGAAGCTATTTGTAGATTTTGGCATCATTGGAAGGTGCTGCTTAAGGACCGTGCCTATTTTGCATCATTGGTTATTGGTTTAGCGCTTTTGATTGGTGCATATATTGTCAATTTTTGGGCGAGTACATATAACGATTCTCAAGTTTATATCTCAGTTGGGGATTTGATTATTGATAATATCCCCGTAATCAATATGCATTTTTTCTTTACCTGGGTTATGTATGGTTTGATGGTAGGAATTTTTGCTTATCCAATACTATTTAAGCCTGAGATTGCTCCTTTCTGTATGAAAACGTTTGCTGTTTTAATATTTTTGAGATGTGGTTTTATTCTTCTCACTAATATTGGTCCTCCCGTTGATTTTTATTATGGTAGTGCACATGTGGGGGGGAATGTCTTGGCCGATTTTCTGTTCAAGAATGATTTGTTTTTCTCGGGTCATACTGCTTATCCTTTCTTGGCCTTCCTTTTGTTTAAGGAGACAAAAATTCTTAAGTGGATATTTTTAGTTGGGTCCATTCTAATGGCGGTTACGGTTTTGTTAATGCATGTGCATTACTCGATTGATGTATTTGCTGCCTTTTTTATTGCTCATGGTACCTATGTTGTTAGTGATAAAATCTTTAATAGGCTGAATGTCAGATTTAGTACTAGAATTAGGATACATGGGTGGGCTGCTTTAAAAAAATTGAGGGAGCTAGCTGCTAAGCGTAAAATTTAATAAATATTTTATGGAGATTGTAAATAGTGAAAATGCACCTGCGGCCATTGGTCCTTATTCCCAGGCAGTGAAAAGTGGGGGATTTGTTTTTTGTAGTGGGCAAATATCTCTTCGGGCGGATGGTAGCCTAGTTGATGGGTCTGTTGAGGATCAGACTAAGCAGGTTATGGAGAATCTTAAGGCTGTTTTAGATGAGGCGGGAAGTGGTTTTGAGAAAGTTGTTAAGACTACGATTTATCTTAGTGATATGGGTGATTTTGCTTCGGTGAATGATATCTATGGTTCTTACTTTGAGGGTGAGAAGAAACCAGCTCGAGCCACAGTTGAAGTGAGCAATTTACCAAAAGGGGTTAAAGTAGAGATTGATTGCGTTGCGGAACTATAATATACTCAGCATTGAAATTTAACCTCAATTTCTATGAAAAAGTATTTATTTGTGGCGCTTGCTATTGTGATGGCTACATCACAAGTTGCTTTTGCTGATTTTACTGATGTTTCTTCATCAGACAGGTCTGCGACTGCTATTACTTGGTTACAGGATAATGGTGTAGTGCAAGGATATGATGATGGATCTTTTAAGCCTGATAATTTAGTAAATCGTGCTGAGTTTTTGAAAATGTTATATGAGACTACAGGGATGGAAGGGCATGAGCCAATTTTGGAGTTTCCGGACGTAGAGGAGGATGCTTGGTATTATGTCTATGTAAAGGAGGCTTTTGGTGCAAAGGTTGCAGTAGGTTATCCTGATGGGACTTTTAGGCCTAATAGCAATATAAACTATGCGGAGGCATCCAAAATTGTTATGAATGCCTTTTTTGATGTAGATGATTTATATGGTGATGGTTCTGGTTTTGATCCTTGTCTAAATGATTATTCTAAGGATGTCAGCGTAAATACAGATGATTGGTATTGGAAATTTGTTTTTGTTGCTGAGGAGCTTTGTGTTTCAAGTTTTGAAAGCAGAGCTCAGAATTCTTCTGGTTTAGATCCAGCTGAAAATATTACACGAGCTGACATGGCTGAGCTTCTTTATAGAGCAAAAACGTCCAGTGACAATGGAGACGCAAAATATGCTACAAGTATTGCTCCTATCACTGTAACTACAGAAAACCAGTTTGATTTGACCAAGATTGAAGAGGGTGACGAATTTGTTGATATGGCAGTTGTTAGTGTTGATGCTGATGAAGGTGAGACCCAATTTAGGGGGGAGCTCACAATCTCGGGGACTTATACTTATTATAAAGATGGTGATCTTGAGGATAGTATTTGTGTAGAATTGGACGAAGCTTCTGCTGCCAAATTACCTATTTCTTTGTTTGATGAGAGAGATCCTTCAATATGTTTTAACAATGATGATGATGTTCCTGAGGAGAAATATAGTCCGAAAGGAAGCTCTGGATCAACAACTGTAACTATTGGCGATTATTTGTATCAATTTTCTGATGAAGATGATTTAAATTTGGCAAGATTAGTTGATGTTGAGGTAGCAGAGTTAGAGGATTTATTAACTGATAATGAATTTAATTTGGAGACTGCTGAAGTGGGAGATAGTGTTGGTGTGATGACTGTAACGGGTGTGGGACCAGCACAAGGTGGTGCAAGGACTTGGTATAATGCAAAGATTGAGTTTGAAGGAAAGGCTCAGTTAACAGGGACTTATACTTATTATGATGATGATAAGAAATATAAGGATAATGTTTGTGTTACTGATTTGGATGATGAGTCTGGGTTGAAAGTTCCTAAATCTGAAGGGCTTGATGATGTTGTGCAATTATTCTGTTTTTCAAATAAGGAAGATGCACAAGCGGAATTTGGTCCGGCTGGAAGTACTGGTGAAATCACTGTCATAGTCGATAACTATATTTTGCAGTTTGCTGAAGGAAATATTTGGGATTGGGCTGACTTGGATCAGGTTGTGACTGATTAAGGAGACGCAGATGATGTTGAAGATGCTGCTGATGATCCCGACGATACTACGACCTAAGGACTTCAATTCCTGGAAGCTTTTGACCAGATAAAAATTCAATGCAGGCTCCTCCGCCTGTTGATACATGTGTGAACTTTCTGAAAGGAAGTTTAAGTCTTTTTAAGCAGTCTGCTGTGTCACCTCCACCAATTATTGATACACAGTTGTGGTTTGCGAGGCATTTTGCCACAGTTGCTGAGCGTTTCCTGAAAGGTTCGAATTCATATAGACCGAGTGGTCCATTCCAGATAACTGTTCCTGAATCTTGAATGATGTTGCAGTACTTTTCTGCTGACCATTTACCGATATCGAGTATTTGCATGTCACCAAGGACATTTTCTATAGGGACGTCTAGTGTTTCGGCTTTATCAGAGATTTCGCTGGCTACGATTACATCGTGTGGAATAATAAATTTTTCGTGGTGCTTCTCGCAGTCCAGCATGATTTCTTGGGCTATATCGATTTTGTCTTTCTCACATTTTGATTTGCCTACGTTATATCCTGCCGCGTATAGGAATGTGTTGGCCAGTGCTCCACCAATAAGGAAATAATCTGCTTTATCTATGAAATTTTTTATGATTCCGATTTTTGTGTCGATTTTTGCTCCACCAAAAATCATGGTTAGAGGACGGATTGGTTCCTCCTCTACAATGGGGGATAGTGCTGCGATTTCTTTTTCCATGAGAAGTCCAGCGTATGATGGCAGATGTTCTGCAACTCCTGCTGTTGAAGCATGTTTTCTGTGAGCTGTCCCGAATGCATCGTTAACAAAGATATCTGCTAGTTGTGCGAGTGCCTTTGTGAATTTTTTCTCGCATTTCTTTTCTTCTTTGTGAAAACGAGTGTTTTCGAGCATTAGAATTTCTCCGCTTTTCATTTTCTCTATTTCCTTCTGAACTTCTTTTCCGATCGTATGATCAAGCTTCTTTACAGGCTTTTTAAGGAGCTTTGAGAGGTGTTTGGCCACTTTGCTTAGTCTTAGTTCTTCGACAATTTCTCCGCTTGGCCTTCCCATGTGGCTAGCTATAATGATTTTTGCTTTCTTTTTTTGTAGTTCTTTGATGGTTGGGATGGCTTCTTTGATTCGCGTGTCATCTTGGACTGTGCCATTTTCTTTTAGAGGAACGTTAAAATCGACTCTCAAAAGAACTTTTTTGTCTTTCAATTCTGGGATATCTTTTAGTGTTCGAATTTTCATAATTTGCTTTGAATTAGTGCTGCTTGTGCGGCATCTTTCCCCTTGTTTAAGCCGTCTTTGCTAGATCTTGATTTTGCTTGCTCCAGATTCTCGCAGGCAATTATGCCAAATGAAATTGGGGTGCCTGTATCGAGTTGAGTTTGCATTATGCCTTTGTAGCTATTTTCTGTTACTAAATCGTAGTGGCTGGTTTCACCTCTTATTATAACTCCTAGAGCAATTATTGCATCTGGTTTTTCTTTTTCAATAATTTTTTTGCATGCTAATGGTATTTCCAGAGCGCCTGATACTCTAACGACTTTTATATTCTCCTCTTTTACTCTGTTTTCTAGTAATTCACTTTTTGCATTTTCAAGCAATCCTAGCCCAATGGATTCGTTGAAATATGGTAGTACAATGGCTATTTTGAGGTTCTCTCCGTCAATTGCTATATTTCTTTTGTCGATTTCCATATTAATATATTAGGCCTCTTTCTCTTAGGAATTCATAGGAGGCTTGTTGTTCACTTTTTTGGACTAATGCCTCAAGATATCTGGCGATTAAATCAATTTCTAAATTAACTTTATCCTCGAGTTTTAAATACTGCAGATTGGTCTTTTTGAGTGTTAGGGGTGTTAGTTCAACGGACAGGGTCTGGGTTTGGAGGTTTGCAATAGTTAGACTGACTCCGTTAATAGTGATTGATCCCTTAAATGCGAGGTACTTTGATATTTCTTTTGGAAAATCAATTGTTAGGGTGATTTCGTCCTTGAACTTCTTGTTTGCTACTACCGTTCCTTCGCAATCTACGTGTCCTTGTACGAGGTGTCCGTCTATTGGTTGATCAAGCCTTAGGGCTGGTTCTAGATTGACCTTATCATTTACCTTTAGGCTACTTAGATTAGTTCTTTTTAGAGTCTCTGGGATAGCGTCAAAACTAAAGGAATCTTTGGATAATCTTGTAATTGTGGTACAAACTCCATTTACTGCGATGGATTGCCCAATTTCCTTATCTTTTATTGTGTCTTTTGCGGAAATGGTGAAACTTGCTTCATCCTTTTTCTTATTGATTTTAGAAACTTTCCCGATTTCCTTAATTATCCCTGTAAACATTTAATATGATTAGTATGCGCTAATCTTAAGGTTTTGGTGAGTTGATTACAAGAGTTTAGGAAAAGTTTAAGAAAAATTAACAGAAATTTAATCTTTGTTTGATATGAAGGGAGTAATTATTTTTCTAACTTCATAATATGAGAAGTTTAAGTAGGGTGATGCTCATTGGGCATCTAGCCGCAGACCCAGAGTTGCGGCAAACGAAATCCGGGAAGGCTGTAGCTAATTTTCCACTTGCTACAAATCGCTTGGTAAAGAGCGAGGAGGGGAAGAAACAGGAGGTAGCGGATTTCCATAGGGTTGTTGCGTGGAGCAAATTAGCTGAAATTTGTTCTCAGTATCTGATAAAGGGTATGGCTGTTTTTATTGAAGGGCGGCTTACAAATACCTCTTTTGATGACAAGGATGGTGTTCGTCATTTCAGGACAGAAATTGTGGCTGATACTTTGAATATTTTAACTCCCAAGAAATCCAGAGATGGAGTTGAGGAATTGGATATCAAGGTAGTTAGTCATAAAGGCGACAAGGAAGGGAAAAAGGCTTTGGCGAAGTCTTGATTTTTTTAAGGGGTTTACATTGTTAGGCCCCTTTCTTATAATGTTTGCAAATGCCAATATTCCAATATAAATGTCAGAGTTGTTTTTCAGTCTTTGAGCACCTTGTCTCTTCTATGAAGCCTTTGGATCTTGCTTGTCTTGATTGTGGTGCAGAAGATGTTTTACGCTCTGAAGAAACTAGTTTTTATCCGAACAAGATCTTTTGCCCTCGTGATAAAGAGGTTGATTTGGATGATCTACAAGCCAGTTTAGCCGGAATTATGGGGAACAGAGAGCAACAATGCCAAGGATGTGGTATTGACGGTGCTTCAAGAAAATGTAAATCTGGATCTGGAGCCTGTGCTAATTGTTCCTGTGGAAGAGTTGGCTAAAATTCACCCTTTCCTATGTTTAAGAAATCTTTTGTTTATTTACTTGTGATGACCATAGTTGTCGGTTTTGCGTTTGGTGGATGTAGACAGAAAGGCGCAAAGGAGAAGAAGGAAGATTTTACTGGTGTTGAATTAACTTACTACAAGATGTGGGATGATTCTGAGATTCTGGAGCCTATCATCAATGAATATCAAGCTACTCATCCCGGTCTGCAGATTCACTATAGGAAGTTTTCTAATTTCAATGAGTATCAGAGGACCATCTTGAATGAAATGGCTGAAGGAGAGGGGCCTGATATTTTCTCAATGCAGAATACGTGGTTTGCAAGCAATTATAAGAAAATTTCACCTATGCCAGAGGATTTTGGTACTCCTGATGATTTTCTGTCCCTTTTTGTGGACGTAGCTTTCCAGGACTTGGTGCGAACAGATCAAAATGGTCAGCTTGGTGTTATGGCTTTACCAATGACGGTTGATACTCTTGCTCTGTATTACAATAAGGATCATTTTGAAGACCGTATTCCTACGCGTGGCAAGCCTGCTGATACGTGGGAGGGTATAAAGGAGGATGTTATTCTTTTGAACAAGGAGGATGATGACTTTGAGATTGAAGTTTCTGGTATTGCTATGGGAAGAGGAGACAATATTAGTCGTGGAGTGGATGTACTATACCTTTTGATGCTTCAGTATGGCACAGAGTTCTATAACGACAATATTTCTGAAGCGATTTTTGCGGGGCAGCAATCCTCACTGGGTTCTTCTAATTATCCGGGGCTTGATGCTCTGGAGTTGTTTAGTAGTTTTGCGGATGCAAATCAAAAGCACTATTCCTGGAATGAGTATTTTGTAGATGATGATTCTGATGAGAAGGAAATAGAGGCTTTTGCACGTGGAAAAGTCTCAATGATTTTTGGTTTTGCTTATACCCATGATGAAATTGTAAATCAGATAAGTCTATTGAGGGGTAGGGGTGAAAAGGCGATTGATGAGAGTGACATTAGGATTGTTCAGGTTCCTCAGTTGATTGATCCGGATGTGTCATCCGATAAGCGAGTTACTTATTCTACTTATTTTGCTGAAACTGTATCTAGAAATTCTAAATATCCACGTGTGGCGTGGGATTTTTTGCTTGAATTGACCAAAAAGAAGAATCTTGAATACTATTTTGATAAAACCAAAAAGCCTACAAGTCGGAGAGATATGATTGAGGATCAGAAAAAGGATCCTACTTATGGAATTTTTGCATCTCAGATTGGGTATGCCGAAAGTTTTCCTATTGTGGATTACTACACATACAAGAATCTTTTTACCAAAGTTATAAATCAGGCAAATTTGTATGGTTCTGATCAAAGCGGTTTACTTGAAGCTCAGAATATGATTACAGAAATGTTGCCACTTGAGGGCTTTATTGTGCCGCTTGCTTCTACTGAAGAGGAAGAAGATGAAGAAACTGATTAAAAATCTTGGTAGCTTTTTTATTTATGCTTTTTTTGCGTTTCTACCTTTTCAAATTGGTGGGCTTTTAAGGGCTGACACACTTTATTCCTCTGGATTTTTTAATCCCTACCTTAGTTTCCAGTTTTATATAAGCGATCTCTTTCTTCTTGTTGGAATCCTGTTGCTGTCGATATCTTATGTTCTTGGACGGCGAACTACGTTTAGATTTGGAGATAGGCGACTTCTTTTCCCCTTAGTTCTATTCTCTCTAGTGGCTCTCTTGTCGGTTTTTCTTTCAGTTGATTATGTGAATTCACTTTTTTATCTTTTGAGAATTTGTGAATTTCTTCTTTTATATTTTTTGTTTTTAAATCGGGTGATTCTCTTGGATAAGGTTCTTAAATTGATGATCTTTGTTTTGGTATTCGTTTCTTTAATTGGAATTTCACAGTATATTTTGCAGCATTCTCTAGGTTTAACCTTCATTGGGGAGCCTGTTGTTTCTGCTGAAATGCTTGGTGCTGCAAAGATTGCTATTTTTGATTCCGAGGTTTTGCGGGCCTATGGGACTTTTCCGCATCCGAATATCTTTGCGGGATACTTGGTTTTTGGTGTTCTGGCTGCGCTATATTTGGTTAAAAAGGCTAAAGGGATTAAGCGTTCATATCTATTTTTGGCTCTTGGGATTTTTTGTTTGGCACTGATTCTTACTTTCTCGAGAAGCGCTTTTTTGGCTTTGTTTGCAGCTTTGGTTTTATATTATGTCATCTCTAATATCAAAATTTCCTTGAAATATATTTTGCTGTCTCTTGCCTTAGTTGTATTTTTTGTTTTGCTTTTGGATTTGTCCTCGGTTTTGTCGACTAGGATTTTTGTTGGCGATACTGCTGGTAGTCTTGAGCGGAGCCAATTTCTTGATATTAGTAAAGAAATGTTTGTGGATAAGCCATTCGGTGTTGGAATTGGTAATTTTACTTATGTGATGCAGGACTATAGTAGCTCAAAACTTCTGCCATGGAAGTTTCAGCCTGTGCATAACATGTATCTTTTAGTTTTGAATGAATTGGGGATGCAAGGTTTGCTAGTTTTTGCTTGGTTCCTTGTTTCCTTGCTCTTATTCCTCACGCAGAAACTAAAGGACAGGGGATTGTCGCATTTCTTGTTGGCCCTCTATTTGGGGATTTTTGTTATTGGTGTTTTTGATCACTATTTGTTCTCTATTTATCAGGGGCAGTCTCTTTTTTGGCTATTTGTAGGGATGACAGGGTCTTTAGATTCCCGTTTATAAAATCTGAAAT
>CAZCLD010000009.1:30255-35832 GCA_964499425.1 uncultured Candidatus Peribacteria bacterium
TCTTTCTTCCCTTCCAATTGTACTTTCTTTGGAATCAGTGATCCTTCTTTAGTTCCAATTTGTAGAATGTTATTCTCCAGGTGAAATTCTCCGGGTTTGAGTTTCTTATCAGAGACTTCAGTTTTAGTGATTTTGAGCTTTTTGTTGAGAAATTGAGTGTATGCTCCGGGCCAAGGAGTGTAGGCACGGACCAGATTTTGAATCCTTTTGGCAGGTTCGTTGAAATCGATTTCCCCATTTTTTTTCGAAATTTTGTGGCAATAGCTGGGTTTTTGATGTTCTTCGTCCTGTGGAATGGCTCTGAGTGTCCCATCAACAATGTCTTCAAGTGCGTAAGGCAGAATGTCTTTTCCCAGATCTGCCAACTTGTCACTCAATACTGCTAGATCATCTTCTTTCTCTATCTCCACGCGCCGTACTAAATAGATAGGACCGTGGTCTAGTTTTTCATCCATCTTCATGATAGAAATGCCTGTTTCTTTATCTCCATTCAGAAGCGCTTCTTGAATTGGTGATGCTCCTCGATATTTGGGGAGAAGTGATGCATGGACATTTATTGATGCATATTTTGGCATTTCGAGTATTTCAGGTGGGAGAATCATTCCATATGCGATGACAACGAAAAAATCTGCGTCAAATTCTTCTAGGTCTTCTATTAATTCTTCTTTGCTGCTTGGTTGAAGAACATTTAGGCCTAATTCTCCTGCAAGGACTTTGACGGGTGGGGGAGTTAACCGCTTCTTTCTACCCGCCGGTTTATCTGGTTGTGTAACGACAGCTAAAACTTCAATATCTGCGTTATTTAGGGCTTCTAATGAGGTTGCAGCAAAATCTGGGGTGCCAAAAAATACAATTTTCATGGTTTTGATTTTAGCAACTTGAATGAATAATTCTTAAAATACCCTTGTAAAAAGGGGAATCTCTGTTATAATTCATCCTTTATAATTTCATGCTTTGCACAAATTATACAAACAAGTAGAAAATCTGGTAGCTCGATCTGAAAAGATCCTACTAATTTCTCATCGTAAACCTGATGCAGATACGCTGGGTGCTGCTGTAGTTCTAAAAATTTGGTTTGATAGGGAAGGCAAGCATTCGACTTTAGCTTGCATTGATAAGCCAAATAAGAGCTTAAATTTTCTTCCTTATGTTGATGAATATACAGATGAATTTGATTTGGATCTCTATGATTTGGTGATTGTTGTTGATGCAGGGGCCTCATATATGACTAATTTTCATAAAAAGTATCCTGCTCTTTATGATTTTAAGCCGATTATCAATATTGATCATCATGCTTCTAATGACCGTTTTGGAAAAGTAAATATTGTTGATCCTAAGGCTGCTTCAACAACGGTAATTCTTTATCGTATGTTTGAATATCTGGGCATAGAGATTGATACTGATATGGCAACTTGTATGCTTGCTGGCATTTATAACGATACCGGGAGTTTTATGCATTCCAACACTGATCATGAGGTTCTTAATATTTCAGCTGATTTGATGGCGAAAGGCGCTTCTGTTGCTGATATTAGCAAGGCCCTATATGGCATAAAATCCGTGAATACCCTTAAATTATGGGGAAAGGTATTAGAGAATGCGTATGTTACCGATGAGAACGTTGTTATGTCGGTGATTAAAGATTATGACTATGATATGGCCGGGGCGGATCCTGAGCATCTGACTGGAGTGATTGATTATCTAAATATGGTTCCCAATACAAAGTTTGCGCTTCTACTAAATGAGGATAGGAGAGGACATGTAAAAGGATCTTTTAGGACTAGGAAGAGTGATGTGGATTTGTCACGAATAGCTGCTGTTTTTGGTGGTGGTGGTCATAGTAAGGCATCTGGTTTCATGCTTCCTGGCAAACTGGGTGAGGAGGTTAGGTACACAATAGTATCTGAGGATAAGTCAAAGAAACCTCTAGACTTTTAGTTTCTCAAAAGTACTAAAATTTGCTAGTTTGGATTCATGCTTAGGAGGATTTTAGCTGGGATTTTGGTTTTGGTCTTTGTGACCATTGCTGTGCCCCTTGGGATATTGTGGGCAACTTATCAAACTTTCTTTGATAGAGATTTTTATAAAGGAAAATTCGTTGATGCAACTTATGACCTTGTATTGAGTGAAGTGCCTAGGGAGCTTAAGACCGAGCAGTTCTCGATGTTAGAAGAGGAAGAGATTCGAGATACGCTTTCTGATGTTGTTCTAAAAGAAGATCTTCAGGATTTTTTGGATGATGCTATTGATGGAATTGAGAGTGCTGAGGTCGTAGATAATAAGGTACATGTAAATATGCCTTTGGACTGGGTGGCTGCGAAAAGCAAGCCTCTTGCGAGTGCACTTGCTGACCTTATGTATGAGCAGTTGCCAATTTGTGAAGATGGTGATTTAAGGCGAGGCAGCATGGATTGTGTCTCTGAGGATTTGCCAAAAATTGATTTTACTGCTGAGGTTGAAAGGATGCTTGATCAGGAGGTTTTTTCTCAACTTCCATCTGAATTTGCTTTTGATATAGATGTGAATGTTGAATTTGAGGGAAATATTGCCGACTATTTGGAGAAGCTAGTTAATACTGCATTTCTTTTTGGTGCTTTGATTTTGTTGGTTATTTTGTTGATTATTAGTTTAATAATCTGGAGTCCTTTTGTGAAGATATTGAAATGGGTTGCGAGTGCGGTGGTTTTTTCTTCAATGTTTTTGTGTTTCTACTTTGGAGTGTTTTTGCTACTTCCGAGTTTCTTTTATGGTGATATTGTTGAGGAAATTGGAGATGAATATAGGTATCAGGCATTTGCGGATTTCTATGACGCGGTTTTTGGTGCTTTTGCCAAGAGTGTCCTAATTTACGTTGGGCCGGTGTTTCTGGTTAGTCTGGGAGTTTTTATATATGTATTAGTTGCTTATGACAAAAATGACGAGGGAAAAATTAATAGCCCAAATAGTTGATTGTGATAAATGCAAACTTCATAAGGGGCGTAAGAATGCTGTGCCAGGGGAGATTAGCTGGGAAGCCGATGTGATGTTTATTGGAGAAGCTCCGGGTAAGGACGAGGATCTACAGGGGAAGCCTTTTGTTGGTGCAGCAGGAAAATTACTTAATTCTATGATTGAAAGTATTGGTATGACTCGTGAACAGGTATTTATTACCAACGTTGTTAAATGTCGACCTCCTGGGAATCGAGATCCATTACCTGAGGAAGTTAAATCCTGTTGGCCCTATTTGGAAGCTCAGATTAAGATCATTAAGCCGAAGTTGATTGTTACTTTGGGGAGGCATTCAATGGGTAGATTTCTACCCGGCTTGAAAATTTCTCAGGTTCATGGTCAGCCAAAGAGGGCAAATGGTATTTGGCAGGAGCGTCAGGTTTTTCTTCCTCTTTATCATCCCGCCGTTGCGTTGTATGATCCAAGAAAGAAAGAGACCATTTTCGAGGATTTTAAGAAAATTCCTTTAATAATAAAAAAACTAGATGACTCATCATAGATATATCGGAATAATTGCAGCTTGTGGCTTAATTGCCTGGCTAGCCTGGTCGTTGGTAATTGCAAAGCTCTCTCCTTATGAGAGCATGGGATTGAGTCTTACTTTGTTCTTTATTACTCTTTTTATTGCTTTGAGTGCTACTTTTACCTCGCTTGGTTTTTATTTTAGGGTTTGGCTATTTAAGAATGAGATTTTTTATAAACACATCAATGTTTCTTTGAGGCAAGGCGTATTTTTGAGTCTGATTGCTGTATTTTGTCTGGTATTCCAAATGATGAGACTCCTTAATTGGTGGTCCGGTTTTCTCTTGGTTTCAATAGCTGTGCTGATGGAGTTTTATTTTTCTGCTAGAGATTCAGAATTCTCTTGAGCCTCAACCTCTGTTAATTCTGGATACTTGTGTTGATCCAAGATCCTGATGTTTGAGAGTGGCCACCATATTATCCAGGCTTTTCCTCTTATATCATTTTTTTCTACGTATGCTTGTTCGGGATTGTCTTTGCATTTTAGGTCTATATCATTTCTAAAGCATGTTCGCGCATCTCTACTTGCGTTACGATTGTCTCCAAGCAAAAAGTACTTTCCCTCGGGCACATCAAAACTCGAGAAATCACTGAAATAAGTCTTTGTATTGCCTTTGTTTGAAGGATTTAGATAGTCTTCCTCGAGTTTAATCTCGTTGACGAATACGTCGCCATCAATTATTTCAACAATATCTCCGGGGATGCCGATGATTCTTTTGATGAAATATTTGTCCTCGGTTCCTGGGGATTTGAAAACTACGACATCGCCTCTGTCTGGGTCATTAAATACGTAAGTAGCCTCGTTGATTATGATTTTTTCGCCGTAGCCCGACTTGCATTCTCCATCGATGATGTTGAGAGTATCGCACGAAGGGTGCTATGATCCATTTTTGAATGACTAGGACCAGGATAATTATAATTGCGATGTTTATTCCGAGGTCTAGAATCCAGAGTAGTATTTTTTTCTTCTTTTCTTCCATGGCTCAAGCATTATAATGTATGTGTTATGAAAAAAATACGGAATTATTTGTTTAGGAATTATCTGGATGAGGGTGAGAAAATTTTAGATGTGGCTCATAGTCACATCATAATTTTGAAGTTTTCTATGGCTAAGCCGACGTTTTTTGGGATAATTATCCCTCTTGTAATTTATCTGGCTTTTCCGATTCCTCAGGTTGCACTGGTTACTGTTATATGGGGACTTATAGGACTTTACGGACTTTTCTTTAAGTTTATTGATTGGTACTACGATGCTTGGGTTATCACTAATCAGGGAGTGATAACAATTCATAGGAATGGATATTTTGATGTGAGCTCACAGAGGGTTGATTACCATTTGATTGATGATATTTCTTATCAAATAAAGGGATTTTTGGCTACGATGCTAAACTTTGGTGATATCACTTTAGATAAACTGGTTGCGAGTAATGCAATTGTTTTGAAAGAAGCGCCGAATCCCAAAAAGTTGGAGCGAAAAATAGCCAGGTATAAGGAGAAGTATGTTGCTGAGAAAACTATGCATGATCATAATGAATTAAAAAATTTATTGGCGGAGATGATTACTTCTCATGCTGGTGGCAATAAAGATTAGTTTATGTCTATTTGGTTGATTATAGTTTTAGTTTTCTTTGTTCTGACATTTGTTTTGATGCTCTTTGTGTTTTTCAAGATGCGGAGCAGTAAGCAGTTTTCCTCGAAGGATCTTAAATATATTGAGTTGCATTGGGGTAGAATTGTTGATGACCAGGACCCAAAGCATGCAGTAATGGACGCTGACAAGCTTTTGGATTATGCACTTAAGGCTAAGGGGTTTGAGGGATCGCTTGGTGAGAAATTAAAAGCGGCTGGTCCGCGTTTTTCTGATTTAAATGGGATTTGGAGTGCTCATAAACTTCGAAATAGAGTTGCTCATGAGCTTGGAGATATAAGCAAGGGTGATAGTATGCGTGCCCTTAAGTCGTTTAAGCGTGCTTTGAATGATTTAGGTGCAAAACTATGATTATTGGAATCCAGGGAAAAATAGATACTGGCAAATCACAGCTTTTGATGATATTGGGTCAACGTCGGTAT
>CAZCLD010000010.1:0-21925 GCA_964499425.1 uncultured Candidatus Peribacteria bacterium
GGTTAGTGTGCCTAGAGATCTACACTACAATGGCAGAAAGATTAATTCCTTTCCCTACTATTATGGCATGCCTGAGCTGAAGAAGGTGCTAAGTGAGATGACTGGATATCAGTTGGACAAGTATATTTTGATCGATATGTATGCCTTCATTGAAGTGATTGACCTTATAGGAGGAATTGATATTACGCTAACTAGCGCTGTTATTGATCCAACCTATAGGACTGTTGATGATGGTGTTGTTGGGACTTTGCATTACGAGCCGGGAGATTATCATCTTGGGGGTAAAGAGGCGCTCAGACTGGCAAGAACGAGGCATACGTCCTCCGATTTTGCTCGTGCTGAGAGGCAGCAAATGATACTGCAGGCAATCCAGGCCAAAGCCCAGAACTTCGGTTTTGGTGATGCTGACACTATTTATGAAATTGCTAAGACAGTTCTTTCAAAGACTGAGACCGACATTGAGCTGGATGAGGCCATTGCATATTATTTCCGATATCAAAACTACGACATAGAGTCGAATAATGTTATGTCCTCCGGGAATGTACTGTATGTACCACCATATATAACTAAGGAGAATTGCGAGAAACTCATTGTGGCAGCTGAGGAAGCAGGCGAACCAAAGCCTACCTGCGAAGGCGAAAATCATGCTTACACCCTTCTACCAAAAAATAATAATTGGAATATCGTTAAGTGGTTCTTCCAGCAGAATTTTGAAGAGATTTAATGTTTTGTATGTTGGACGACATTGCTTGAGGTGCTTTTTCCTGCTATAATTACACGATGCCAAATGAACCAGAAAAACCAGATAAGGCTGGCGCTGTAGATGGTAAAACCGCTGAAACAGCCGACAGAGTTATGGCTGCTGTAGAGGGAGTGCCTGCTGCCGAAGAGGTATTTGTTGCCGGTGTACGAATCAGTGCTCGTGAGTCCCATGAAAAGTTTAAGCAAGCCCTTGCCTTGGTTGAGCAACATTTAGGCGACATCGTTGATATTGATCTTTCTAAGATAGAATTCAGGAAATTAGAGGGCAATCTTGTTGGTGAAGCCGTCGAACGAGCAACTCTACTTGATCCAGAGATTTTCAGACATCCAGTTTTTGTGATTACCCAAGTCGTAGCTCATGAACTTCTACACAAGAATACCAGGATCCCAAACGAGGGTCTTGTGCAAGCTGCTGTGGAGAGAGTTTTTGGGAAAAGTGCTGATGTTGCCCATTCCTACGCCGAAATGGTTAGAGACTTTGAGAAGTTGGCTGGGTTTTTTGATGAAAATGACGATAGCGACGCTGGGATTAAGGAAATCTATCGACTATATGATGCTGAGGATTATGAGGCAATTTTTGAAGGCTATCATAAGAATCACATCCTTCGTCTTGAGACTGATGATGAAAAAGATGGGGCTTTTGAATTTTTCCACAAGGTTTTTCCTGAGCTAGAATATGAAGGCAAAAAGCTAGGTTATGAAGTCATCAAAGCTTTAGAGGATCCTACTTCAGATCCAGAATAGATATTCCAACTAACATCCGAAGGTAGTCAATTTATGTTTTTTGATGTATAAGACTTGCACAAGTGATGCAAACCCACTTGATTATGCAACTGCAAAAAGGCCAAATCGTGGAGCTCGATATCCATGCGCTAGCTTTTGGTGGCGCTGGAATAGGCAAGTATCGAGGACTGACCGTCTTTGTTGAGAAGACTATGCCTGGAGACAAGGTGCAGGCTTCTTTCACAAGGATCAAACCTACTTTTGCCGAGGCAAAACTTGTCGAAATTTCAGCACAGTCGATGGATCGAGAAAAGCCACGGTGTCCTTATTCCGGCATCTGTGGTGGCTGTCAGATGCAATTTATGCCTTATGAAAAACAGCTTGAGTTTAAGAAGCAACATGTGATTGATGCTTTTGAAAGAATTGGCAAAGTTTATGATCCGCCTGTTTTGGACATTATTGGTTGTAAAGACCCATTCTACTATCGCAATAAGATGGAGTTTTCATTTGGCTATGATGCTGAGATGAATTTCGCCTTGGGTATGCATCTTCCGGGGCGTCGATATGACATATTGGATTTGAAGGAGTGCCATTTGCAATCAGAGTTGTCAGTTGAGATAGTCAATAAAGTTAGAAGTTTTGCTATCAAACGAAAATGGCTTCCTTTTAAATACTCTTGTGGTGAAGGGTTCTTGAGATCGCTATTTATACGCGAAGCAAAGAGTACTGGCGAGGTAATGGTAAATTTGAGTACATCCGACCAGGTCCCTGAGGATTTAGAAGAGGGCTTAAGTGAGTTTGTTGAGACTTTGAAGAATGAGAGAATCATTTCTGTGTATTGGTCTCGGGTCATAAGCAAAAGAGGTCAACGAAAGAGGATTAAGGAAAGGCTCTTATATGGGAAAGCGACCTTGAATGAGAAGATGATCGTTGGGAAAGATGAGCTTTCTTTTGAGATTATGCCTCAATCCTTTTTCCAGGTTAATACTCTCCAGGCCGAGATCTTGTATAGTCAGGTTGTAGATATGGCTCTTGAGAAAGGGCATAATACCGTATTTGATCTCTTTTGTGGTACTGGGACAATTGGTCTGTTCCTAGCAAAACATGTTGAGCAGGTTCTAGGTATTGAGTTAGTCGAAGATAGCGTTAAGGTGGCTCGAGAAAATGCCATGAGGAACAATATTTTCAACATCGATTTTTTCGTTGGAGATGTTGGCAAAGTTTTGGGGTCTGTTAGAGAAAGGCCTTCTCTAATTGTTGTTGACCCCCCTCGTGCAGGCTTGACCGAAAAAATGATTAAAAAAATGAATGATTTTGGAGCTTCTCAAATCATATATGTGTCCTGTAATCCTTCAACTTTAGCTAGAGACTGCTGTTGGCTTAAGGAGTATGGATATCAGGTAAAGAAAATTCAACCGGTGGATATGTTCCCTCACACCTACCACATTGAGAATGTCTGTTTGCTTGAGCGCTGAGTTTTGTTATATTGGTGTTATGAAAAAGCTGCTCCTCGTTTTAGCCATTTTGATTGTCACTGCTCCTATTTCAAGCGCTGCAAGTTTTGAGACTGGAGAGCACTTTGTTTTAACTGAGCAATCCAATGATGACCAATACATACTTGCTGGAAATGGTAACATTGAAGCAGATGTTCTTGGGGATCTCTATATTGCGGGAGGATCTGTTGTTGTTAATGGGAATGTCCTAGAGGATCTTGTTGTTGCGGGTGGTAAAGTGACTGTTGCTGGAGATGTTGCTGGAGATCTGAGGATTATAGGTGGGCAGGTGCAGATTTATGGGAATGTTGGTGATGATGTAGTTGTTGCTGGAGGCCAGGTTGATCTCGGCAAGGATTCACGAGTCGGAGGGAGTTTTCAGACTACATCAGGTGTTGTGACGATTGATGGAGAAGTTGAAGAAGATGTTAGAGGCATGTTTGGGATGTTATTTCTGAACGGGACTGTCGCACGAGATGTTATCATCACAGTCGAAGATTCTCTTGGTATTTCTGAGTTAGCCAATGTTGGTGGAGACCTGAAATACTCTGCCTTACTCGAGGCATCGATTCCGGAAGGAGTAGTGAAGGGTGATATCGAATTCAATAAGTTCGAGAGGGAGGGAGTAGTAGAGAGCCTGACTTTCTTTTCGTTTATTCAAAAGATCCTTAGTTTTGTTTCTGCTTTAATTCTGATGTTGCTTTTTGTCATTTTTTCACCTAAACCACTTGTCCAATCCGCTGAGCTAACTAGAGAGAATATTCTTCGATCCTTTGGGATTGGTCTTCTTACCGTGATTGGAGCTGTGATTGGCTCCATTCTTCTGATGATAACAGTGGTTGGGATTCCTATCGCCCTGATTGTGTTTGCCCTTATGTTGGTTGCTTTCTATTTCGTTAAGATTTTTGTGGCCGCGTGGTTGGCAAGCTATGTTTTTAATTATAAAAGGAAGAAGATCTGGGTTAAACCTAGGTATTTTCTTGCTTTGAGTATCGCTCTTCTCGTCTATTACCTGATTGGTATCATCCCTTACATCGGCTGGTTTATAAATATCATCCTCTTCCTAATCGGTATTGGTAGTCTGGTTTTGGTGAAGATTGAATATTACAAATTCTTGAGGTCTAAGAAGATGCTGTAAGTGATTTAACGTACTGTTTTGCGTCTTTTTTGGTTTTAATTTCACCTCCCAATTGTTTTTCCCTCACCTTTTTCACTATTTCGCCAACTTTTTCCCCTTCTTTTATTCCAAGAATTTTCATTATATCTTTTCCACTTATTAGTTGTTTGGGCATTAGCTTTAGCTTGGCAATTTCATGACGATAGAGTTTCTTCATCTTTTCGTACTGTGAGAGGTCCATTGGTTCTGTGCTTGCCGCGTCAGTACGATAGATTTCGAGTAGTTCTTCAAAACCAGGTTGGAGAAACCAATGGCGGCGTCTTGCGTCAGGCATTTCGAATAGTGGGACTACCATCATGTGGTGGCTGATGAGCCAATCTACTCTATCAATCACTTTTTTGGGGAATTTGAGCCTTTTGAGAACTTTCTTTGCGATATCTGCTCCAACTTCAGCATGATGGTCATAACGAATACGTTCTTTATCACGGCCAAAGGTCTCGTATTTGCCAACATCGTGCATAAATGTAGCCCATTTGAGAGCTAAAGTTGGCGGTTTTTCTGGGAGAGGCACACTATCTCCTTCTTCACGGGTAAGCCAGTTTAGAGCACTAAGGGAATGATCCCAAACGTCTCCTTCCTTATGGTATTGAAGGGGTTGGGCTAAGCCCTTTAGTCTGCACATTTCTGGTATTAGTAGCTCCAATGCCCCAATCTCAAAAAGCTCTTCAAATGATTGATCTGCATTATCCCCCATTATCATTTTATTAAGTTCATCACGGATACGCTCAGTGGATATGTTTTCAATCAATTTGACGTGTTTGTGAATAGCTTGATAAGTGTCTGGGTGGTATTGGAGGCCATAGCAATTCTTGAATCGGACGGCGCGTAAGATCCGTAAATGATCTTCCTTGATGCGCTCCTCTGGATCTCCGATAAATCTCACCAGCTTATCGCGCATGTCGGTCTGCCCACCTACATAATCCATGATGCGATCCTCGATTGGATCATAAAACATCGCATTAATCGTGAAATCGCGACGCTTTGCGTCCTCTTTGGCACTCGTGAATTCCACTGCATCTGGTCTGCGCCCGTCGCTGTAACCTGCGTCTGAACGAAAAGTTGCAATTTCGAAGTGGTGCTTGTTTTTTATCGCTAGAATTACTCCGAATTCTTTTCCGATAGGGATAGTATGCTCAAGCAGATGCTCTATTTCGTCTGGTTTAGCAGAAGTAACAATGTCAAAATCCTTTGGCTCTATGCCAAAAAGCATGTCACGCACACACCCACCAGCCCAGTAGGCCTCATGCCCTGCCTTTTTCAAAATTTCTACTATTTGGATTGAGGTAGCTTTCATTTCTTCGATTATAGCAGTAAGATGCGGCTATGAAAATCCTAGGTATAGAGACATCTTGCGATGAGACAGCTGCTGCAGTGGTTGAGGACGGGCATAAGGTCTTGTCGAATGTGATTGCCTCACAGATTGATTTGCATGCAAAAACTGGTGGCATTGTCCCAGAAGTTGCGGCGCGTGAGCATGTTCTAAAGATGATCCCTGTTTTGGAGGAATGTCTATCTAAAGCAGGCTGTGATTGGCCTGATATTGATGCTTTGGCGGTAACTAGGGGGCCCGGGCTGATTTCTTCTTTGATAATTGGCACTGAAACGGCTTCAGTAATTTCTCACGTGAGAGATTTGCCGCTTATACCCATCCAGCATATTGTTGGACACATTTATTCTAATTGGCTGGATATTCCGGATGAAATCGAGTTTCCAGTGTTGATTTTGACGGTGTCCGGTGGTCACAATGAGCTAATTCTGATGAAGGATCACGGAGATTTTGAAGTGTTGGGTGAGACAAGGGATGATGCTGCTGGTGAGGCTTTTGACAAGGTAGCTAGGATTTTGGGGTTAGGGTATCCGGGTGGACCTGAAATATCGCGGGTTTCTGAGATTGGCGACAGCGCTGCTTTTGATTTTCCACGTATTTGGCTTGATAAAGGAAGTTTGGATTTTAGCTTTTCAGGTCTGAAAACGGCTGTTTTAACTGAGGTTAAAAAGAGGGAAGCGCAAAATACTGTCATAGATGAGACCATGCAAGCTGACCTAGCGGCAAGTTTTCAAGAAGCCGTGGTCGAGGTTTTAGCGGGGAAATCATTAATTGCTTTTGATAAGTTTCCTGAAGTGAAAGAATTGCATCTGGCTGGTGGCGTCTCGGCAAATAAGAGGTTGCGAGAGGTCACTGAGGACAAACTACCTGAGAATTTGAAGCTGAGATATCCCCAGTCTATCAAGTATTGCACTGATAATGCTGCGATGATTGCTTCTGCCGGGTATTTTGCCTGTAGAGACAATTCTGAGCGTTTTAAGGGGCGAACAAATCTTATTCCTCAATCATCTTTTGAAATTTAATAACTTGCAATAGCAGAAAGGCATGTTATGATGGAAGTCAATGTTTTTGTCTATTCCAAGCTATGTCAGAGGAAGAAAAAAAGAAGTATGAGGCATTCCAGACTCCAAAAGGAGTGCACGATATTTTACCTGGAGCACACGAGTTTCATACTTTTGTTAAGAAGGTGGTGAGACATAGGGCTAGGCAATCAGGATATCGTCGCATCTCTACTCCTATTTTTGAATATACCGATGTTTTTAAGAGAAGTATTGGTGATAGCTCTGACATTGTTTCAAAGGAGATGTATACATTTAAGGATATGAAAGGTCGCAGTCTTACACTGAAACCTGAGGGGACTGCTGGTGCAGTTCGCAGCTATATTCAACATGGTATGAATCAGTTACCTCAGCCAGTTCTTCTCTATTATTTTGAACCACATTTTCGCTATGACAGACCCCAAAAGGGTCGATATAGGCAATTTTGGCAGTTTGGATTTGAGGTTATAGGAGAGACTGACCCTGCTTTGGATGCACAAGTTATTCAGTTGGCGGATAAGATCAATGAAGATCTTGGAGTTAAAGATATTTTCTCTTTGCAATTAAATACTATTGGCACTTCAGAGGCGCGCCAAAAATATATGCAAGCTTTGCAGGATTACTATGTTGGAAAGGAAAGATCACTATGTGAAAGTTGCAAGAATCGTTTGACTACAAATCCTTTGCGTTTATTGGATTGCAAGGCGGAAGATTGTCAGATTCTTGCTGAGTTGGCACCTGTGATGAAGGACTACTTGGACAAAGAGTCGATGGATTATCACGAAGAATTGAAAGGCTATTTGGAAGAAATCGGAATTGAATATGAGGAAAACAGCAAGCTAGTGCGCGGGTTAGACTATTACTCTAAAACGGTTTTTGAATTTTGGGATAAGGAAGAGGGTGCTCAGAATGCCATTGGTGGTGGTGGTCGCTATGATGGCCTGACTGAGCTTATGGGTGGACAGGCAACACCGGCGGTTGGTTATGCTGCGGGTGTTGAGAGAATTATTGCTAATATGAAACGTACTAAGATAAGAGTCCCTTCCAAAGATTCTCTGCATGTTTTTGTAGCCCAATTGGGCAAAGAAGCTAAAAGAAAGTGCCTTCCACTTATTGATGAGCTCCATGAAGCTGGGATCAAAACCATGGGCGCTTTGGGGAAAGGTTCCATCAATGTACAGTTGCGCTTAGCGAATAAATTCAAAGCTCCATATACCGTGCTGATCGGTATAACAGAGGTTCGTGAGGGAACAGCAATCATTCGTGATATGGAAAAAGGGCAACAAGAAACTGTAGAGATGGATAAAGTAGTCGGCCGTTTGGTTGAATTAATCGGAAAAGACAATCTGGACAGATACAGCCCAGGCGAATTATTATATTCGTAATTAATGTTATATTAGTTCTATGAAAAAGTTCTTCTTAATTTTTCTTTCTCTTCTGTTTTTTTCGACACCCGCTTTTGCGGCTTCATTTCCCGATGTTCCGGAAGATCACGATAATTATGAGGCGATTGAGTTCTTGGATTATAATGAGATAATTAGTGGATATGAAGATGGGACTTTTGCTCCGGATGGGCTGGTTAATCGCGCTGAGGCTCTTAAAATCATCGTGGGTGCTACTGGCATGAAATATGATGGGAATTACAGTGTGCTTTTTCCTGATGTGACCAAGGATCAATGGTTTTTTCCGTATGTAATGGCTGGCGAAAAAGCAGATATCGTAAATGGTTACGATGATGGGAATTTCAAACCAGAAGAGACCATTAATCTAGCCGAGACTCTCAAAATACTAATACTATCTGCTAAAGTGCAGTTGCCTAGCACCGACGAAGCTGTCTTTGTCGATGTACCTGGTGATAGCTGGTTTGCACCTCACCTTTTGTATGCCAGAAATTCAAACATAGTTTTAGCTGATGATTATGGCGCAGTACATCCTGATCAAGCAATGACTAGGGCTGCGTTTAGTGAAGTAGTTTTTAGAATGATGGTTGTTTTGGAAAATGATGGGGAGCCTTTCCCCCTCTACAAAAACTGGAGCTATTACGAAAGCAAAACCCTTCCTTTTAAGATGAAATATGATGAAAATACCTGGGAACTGATCGATCATGGCGATGAAGTGGTTTTTCTTAAACCAGACACAGAATTCATGCAATTTTCTCCGAATAGGATTTATCCTAACTCTGCCTTAGTTGAAGTTACTATGGATGAAAATTCATTATCAATGGTTGAAGATCAATATTTCGAGAATATCAAAAGTGCCTTCAGTGAAGCCACTTTTAAACATTTTTCCTTGGGCGATTACGAAGCGTTGGAGGTCGTACATGCACTCTCACGTATGGTGGATTGGTATATATTTCTTGAAGATGGCCGTGTGCTTAGTGTCTATACACAGTATGGGCATGGCCTGCTTGGCTATCAGTTGCAACAGTATATCAAAGCAATGTTGGAGACATTGCAGTATCAGGAGGTTACCCTTGATCCTGGCGAAGATTATAATGAGCTTTTGAGTGAAATTCTTTCATATGTTTTGATCGAGGGAAAGGGAATGGAGGAGCTTTCGAAACTCCCTGACAAGCTAATCATTGAGACTGATGCCATTGGAGTTGGTACCGGTCCGGTTGATTACTACTATAGTGAAAAATTGGATTACACATTTAAGTATGAGCGGGATAGCGATGTGATTTTAGACTCAAGAAAAGGGCAGACTACTGCATTTTAATACTATTTATGAAATCTGGAAGATATCTTACAGGCATGATAGCGGCTCTAGTTGTTATTGCGATTGCTATAGCTAGTTTTGTTTTTTCTTTGGTAAAAGGTGATCCTGAAAAACTGACCCCTATCTTGATTGAGACACAAGATAATGGTATGAAATTTCCAGACAGCGCACCAAACATCCCAAAACCAACTAGCCCCCCAGAATAAATGAGCGGACACTCGAAATGGCACTCCATTAAGCACAAAAAAGGAGCTGCTGATGCAAAAAGAGGCAAGATTTTTACAAAGCACGCCAAACTAATAGCAGTTGCAGCACGCAGCGGCAGTGATCCTGATATGAATCCATCTCTTAGATCTGCCATTGATAATGCAAAATCTGATAATGTTCCTAACTCAAATATTGATAAGGCTATAAAGAAGGGTTCTGGAGAGGATAAAGATGCCGCAATCTTGGAAGAGGCTATGTACGAGGGCTATGGACCTGAGGGTACAGCAATGCTAATCGAAGTCATTACTGACAACAAAAATCGTAGTTTGACCAGCATAAAAACTATAATTCAAAAGGCAGGGGGAAGAATGGGAGAAGCAGGTAGCGTGGCCTGGATGTTTAACCGAAAAGGTTTAATTACTACCAAGGTCGGGGACAAAGATAAAGATGAGGCTGAGCTACTTGCAATTGATGCAGGTGCTGAGGATTTATCCATCGAGGATGGTGAATTTGAAATTATTACAACCGACACTAACCTTATGAATGTCCGCAGCTCTTTGGTGGAAGCTGGATTTGAAATTGACAGGGCGGAATTGTCCTATCTCCCTAAGAACACCGTAAACATTGCTGATTCTGCCAAGGCCGAAAAAATTCTAAAACTGATGGATGCTCTAGAGGATGACGATGACGTTTCAAGAGTTCACAGTAACTTTGATATCCCGGATGAGGTAATGGAGAGTCTCGGCTAGTCTTCAAATCGATATGGTGCTTCAATCTTTTTTTCTTCTTTCTTCTCTTCAACCTTGTCTTTTTTAGGCTTAGGCTTGAAGTCAGGAGATTTTTTCTTTTCTTTTTTCTTTTCTTTTGGTTTGTCAGGCTGCTTTTGCTTGTCAGGCTGCTTTTGCTCTGTTTCATTGAGTATTTCGATTTCCTCAACCTTGTGAGTATCTTCTTTTTTCTCTACAACCGCTTCATCCTCTGCAATTATATTTAGTCTTTCTGCCTGATACTGTTTGATTTTGTTTATGACGACATATTCGGCTTCTCTTAGTTCGGTATTGCTGATCCGAAATCCTGCAGCCTGTGTGTGTCCTCCCCCACCGAAACTCTCTGCAATTTTTGACACATCTACCACCGGACTTGTACTGCGCATGCTGATTGAAACTGTCTTGTCCTTCTTTTGCTTCATCAGAAGTATTATTTCGGCTCCGGGAGCATTGGTCATCAATTCATCAATTATATCCCCAGTTTCCTCCGCGGCACTGCCAGTATCAAGCAAGTCTTGCTGGCTAACCACAGACCAGACTATGCGATGCTTTTCATCAGTTTGAATTTTTGAAAGAACACGGCCCCATAGCTTTAGCTGACTTAGTTGTTTGGTCTTATAAATGTACTGAATTATTTCCTGCTGCCGTGCACCATAGGCAATAAGCTCTGAAGCCTTCTCAAAGGCTCTCGGTGTAGTGTTAGCATTTTGGAAACTACCGGTGTCTGTGATTATTCCTGTTAAAAGAAGTGTTGCAGTGTCTTCATCAATCAGCTCAACCTTTTCCTCTTTTGAAAGTTCTTCTAAAAGAGGCAAGAGAAGCTCTGTGGTTGAGGAAGCCATTATGTCAACGTAGTTGATTTTGGCAAAGTGCGTATTGGAAACATGATGATCGATGTTTATCACAGGGATCTGATTGAACATCTCAATGTTGTTTTCGTAGATTGATCTAAGCTGACTTAATTCTGCGCAATCTACCGTTATGATTAGGTCATAAGCTATTTTCCCTTTATTGAAAAAGATATCTTTCTCAGAGAATTGCCCCTCTTCGGGACTAATAATTATATTTACTCTATCATCTTCGATGGAACTTTTGATTTTATCGACCTTGGTTTTCTTGCAGTCAAGTGTGATTATGAAGTCGTTAGAAGAAACCAGTTTGTTGCCTACCATTTTGATGTTTGGTAGGAAGTCGTAGACTTCTGGCACAGGATCGCTGCAAATTACCGTGACCTCCTTGTGGAGTTTCTTCAAAGCAACATAAAGAGCAATGGCACTGCCCAAGGAATCACCGTCAGGTGGAGATGAAGGCAGCACTAGGATTTTGCTACTCCTTTTAATTAAGTCTATTATGTTTTTTTGCGTAGAGTCAGGCATTTTGTTGTTTAGAGCCATCAGTATATTTTAAAACATTTCCGGGTGTATGTCAATACCCTTGGTTAGTCAAAAGGTCACCACTATAGCAGTTTTGGCCCGATTTTTGAATTCAAATAATTAAAGTTGTTGTGCCCTATAGATTGTTTCAGCCACTTCCTTCCTAGTGATATTATAATCAGGATAATAATAGTAGTAGTCATCTTCTTCTAGATCGGCATGTTGTTTGTCGAGGAGCTCATTGTTATCCGCAAAGATGAAGTATTTCCCATACCACTCTTCGACTTCTACATCTTGGACCTTTATATTGCGAAGCTCGTTTTTGCTCATCACACCATCAAATAGGACTTCCAAAATAATCTTAAGCGCCTCTACGCGATTTATCTTGTTGTCAGGTTTGAATTTACCATTTGGGTACCCTTCAACCCAATTTCTTTCCTTTGCATAACAAATGTACGGCGCAAACCATTCCTCGGCTACATCCGGGAAACAGTCGCTGTATATGGCTGGATCGGGCTTTACTTGGCTAGCAACAATCATCTTGGTCAATTCTGCGCGATTGATTTCTCCATCTGGCTTAAAGTTACCATCCGGATAACCCTCAATTACCTTTTCTTCAAACAAGGTGTTTATCGCATTTACATTGAGATGATCGTCTCTTACATCCGGGAAGTTCTTGAAGGGAGAATAATCTTTCTTATCAGCTAATTCAAAAAACTCAAAGCTCTCCAGCATCTCTGTAATGTACTCATCGTAGTAGTCCAAGTGAGGATAATTGCTTTCAATGTTCTTGTCCGTAAGACTAAAAGAGTCTCCATCTTTCTCTACAAATATGCGACTAAATTTTTTGTTTTTTGAGCTATTTTTGTACTGCCCTTTGATTGCCTTGTCTATTCCATGAAAAACAATTTCCTCCTGTGAAAGAAGGTTTTCGCTTGAGCCTTCAGCCAAATCAGCCACCTCATCTATCTGCGTGTTCTCATACTTAAGGACCTGGAATACGATGGTGGCATCTTCAACTACCTCTATCCCATTTGCCAAAGTGTTAGTCTGGAATTTTGTGGGGAATATGAAACTATAATTATCCTGGAGGTCTATATAATGATGCCAATCATCTGTAAATTTGAACGAGTTGGTTATCGCCTCTGAAATACTTGGATAATCTTGATGACTTCCCTTCAGAGCTACTATCAGGCTGCCGTGTCTCAGATATGTGATGAAGAATTCGGCTTCATCTTGTCCGTCATAGAAAGTCGCCTTTTTAGCTACAATATCACCTTTTATGGTTGGGAAAATCAGATCTATAGTTTCGCTTAGGGCAACCGACGAGTCTACCTCCGCATTAATAGCCTGATCGAAACTGATCCCCTCAAATTCCTTGACTAAGTATATATAGTCATCGTTGTCTTCTATCGGGGCAAATCCAATCTCATCCTCGCTTACTTCATAAACCTTCCAATCCGTCGGGAAATTGATTGAATAGGAATGCAATGTTGAGGACCCATTATATTCGTACCAATTGCCAGTCTCTAGGGCCATCGAATTGGCGGTGAACGTTGTTAGGGAGAGGATCCCTAAAACGAGTAGACATTTCTTCATAGTACTGACGATCTTACTACTCATTAATTCGAAAGTCTAGGGCCTGGAGCTGCAAGCTCTCTCGATCCTTCCAGCGATTCCGATCTAATTGGAAAACTAAATCGATCTTTCTATGCTGTCTCAATTTGTCTGCGTGCTGCCCCATTCTAAATGCGATCACCTTGTGATTCTCTATTGAAAACTTAAGATGATTGCCATCTTTACCCACTTGCTCAACAAATAGCGGCTCAAGATTCTTCATCATGAAAGTTGGTTTAGCGTTATCTTTCCCAAATGGGGCAAGCCCTTCTATCTCACCTATCAGATCGAAATTGATCTCTTCTGACGCTAGTTCGCAATCTATTTCCAGCCGAGCCTTTAGGTCACGACCCTTCATACATTCTTCTGCGTAATCGGAAATTTTGTTTCTGAATTTATCGAAATTCTCTTTCTTGATGTTGAATCCTGCTGCTTGAGCATGTCCGCCAAAGCTGATTAGGTACTCAGAGCTATCGCCTATGGCTTCTACGATATCGAAATACTCCGGACTCCTGGATGAAGCAACCAGAGTGTCTCCAAAGTCCTGCATTATAATTGCAGGACGAGAATATTTTTCTACCAACCTCCCGGCTATCAGTCCCAAGATTCCTACGTGCCATTTGGGGCTGTGGGCAATCAAAATATATGGAAGGTTGTCCTTGTCTATCTCACTTTCTACTTCTTCAAATGCGCAGGCTGTCATTTCCTGCCTCTCCTTATTAAGCTGATCTAATTTTTCACTAAGAATCTGGATTTTTTCTGAGGACTCGTTCTCCAGCAGCAGATTGAGCGCAGTGTATGGATCACCTATTCTACCAGCTGCATTGATTCGGGGTGCTATTTGAAAACCGATGTCCGTCGTACTCATAGGCGTTCCTTCCTGGATATTTGAGATTTCCTTGATACGTTTTAGCCCTTTCCACTGCGTGTTTGCCAATATTTCTAGACCTTTTTTGACTATTAATCGATTTTCCCCTTTGAGCGGTCCCAAATCAGCCACTGTCCCCAAAGAAGCGAAATCGAGGAAGCTCTCCATGTGATTGGGCAGAAGGGCTTGCGCTAATTTCAATGCAACTCCAGCTCCAGTGAGCTCTCTATCTGGGTAGCTACAATCGATCCTTTTTGGATGGAGGATTGCATAGGCATCTGTGGGTGCCTTCTGTGGAATCGTGTGGTGATCAGTGATTATCGTATCCATTCCTAGTTTTTTTGCCGCTTCTATCTGGTCTTTACTTGATATCCCGCAATCAACAGTTATGATCAATTTCACTCCTTTCTTTGAGAATTCATCTACGAATTTTTCTGAAAGTCCATATCCATCCTCTAGTCGATTTGGCAAAGTACAATCTACGTTGGCCTTCATTATTTTGAGAGCATTCACCAAAATCGCCGCTGCCGTCATACCGTCAACATCGTAATCTCCGAAGATCATTATTTTTTCGTCCAATCTGACAGCCTCTTTGATCCTTTCTACCGCCATTTGCATGTCCCTAAAAAGAAATGGGTCATGGAAATCTGTTATTTCATCTAAATCTGCCGTTGATCGGCTTTGTAGAATCCTTTCGAAAGCGGGTTTTCTTTTGTCGTTATTTTTGACTATCCAGTTTTTTCCTAAAACAGACATGAGTTCTTAATTTTTTAATTCCCAGACTTTTTGCTTTTTTCCTTTTTCTTATTTTTGCGCCACATTTCGATGGCTTCCTCGGGCGTTTTGGCCTTTTCTTTGCCAAAAACCCAGGTGTGTCGTGAAACGATCTTGTGATCTATATCTTTGATAACATCTTCAATATTGAAATATCCATGCTCCTTTGCAATCTGAGCGATCATTATGACTTGAAAGAGTACATCTCCTAATTCCTCTCTAAGATTGTCGTGATCTCCGTTTTCAATAGCTTCACGAACTTCTTCGATTTCCTCATCGATACATTTGAGCATGCTAGCTATGGTTTGCTCCCTATCCCAGGGACAGCCTGTTTTGGAACGTAGTTTTTCAGCTAGTTTGCAGAGGCCTTTAAAGGTCTTTTTCATGTTTTTTTGGATTTTTTATATGCTCGACTCGCTTCGCTCGTCTGCGCTGTGTGCTCCGTAAGCTAACGCTTCCTTCGCACATAGCCACATCACATTATCATACCTCCTAAACCAAGTCATTTGTCTTTTTGCGTATCTGCGGGTGTTGCGTTTTAGGATTTCCGTGCACTGTTCTAGTGGCATTTCTCCCCTGATATAAGGGATTATTTCTTTGGCGCCTAGCGAAGACATAGCCGGAAGTTTTTGGTCATAGCCTTTTTCGAGAAGACTTTTCACTTCGTCGGTCAAGCCTCTTTTCAGCTGGCGGTGTACCCTCTCGTTGACCCTTTCATAGAGTTCTTCACGTGGCCACTTAATCCCGAGCATAAATAAGTCGAATTTTGGAGCATTTTCCCGAGGTGGCGGGTTTTCTTTCTTATTCATTGCTACTTCAATAGCCCTGATGACATATCTGATATTATTAGGATGGATTTTCTTTGCTGCTTGCGGATCTAGCTTCTCAAGTTTTTTGTAGAGCTTTTCACTAGATTCTTTTTGGAGTTCTTGACGAAGCTTTTCATCAGGGGGAACTCGAGGAATGTCATAGTCCCTGATGATCGCGTCTATATACAGTCCCGTACCACCTACGAGCATTGGCACATTTCCTCGCTTACAGATCTCTTCGATTTTTTGTATAGCCAAATCCCTATATTCCGCTAACGAGATAGGTTTATCGGGGGTTGTAATCCCGAGCATGTGATGAACGACCCCCTCTTGTTCCTTCTGAGAAATGATATCTGTGCCTATTTCCATTTCTCTATATATTTGGCGGGAGTCAGTTGAGATGATTTCACCATTAATCTGATGGGCGATCTTTAATGAAAGGCCAGTTTTCCCTGAAGCCGTAGGCCCAAGTATCACAATCAGAGGTCTTTTTGCCTTCATTAGGAAGTCCTTTATGCTTCTTGCCATATCCCTCATATTGTGCTATAAATGTCTCTAATTTGTTAGGATTCAATATTATGGGACAATTAAGCCAATTGCAAACACTTTCAACCTGGGGAATCGAGCCTGAGGACATTGCTATGGACTATCAAGGTGGCCTACCTCCATATAATCGCTATGCCGAGATTGCGTGGAGAGTAAATGCCGGAATGTCGCCTGCATATGCGGCAAGGGACATGGGATTTCCAACAGGATCTAAGGACTATACTCGAGTTGCTAAGGATGTTCCGAACTGGAGAAGGGGAGAACGTCTTCCTTGGGGTGTTAAAGCAGTTTTACGCTTACACCTTATGAAGGTTTTTCCTGCTATTGCTGACTATGAATTTGATGAAGATAATGGGACAGAGATCTTTGATGTAAATATGATGGATGTATTTGAAAGCACAAATTCCAAGTTTCGAGCTCTTTGTATGGTAGCTAGCCTACAATATTGGACTGGCTCCCTGTCTCAACAAAAGAGCAAAGGGAGGCGCAATACTGCAAAAACATCTAGAATAGATAAGACTGACATCGGAGTACTACAGGATGTTGTCCTTGAACTTATCGAATCTCTGGATTGTGATTTCTCGGATTATCCGACGCATATTCAGTTGGCTTCTTACGTTTCGAGGCTCATAAACCAATTTGGTCTGCCACTTGGTCAGAGGTCAAAGTCAGATATTACTATTCCTCACCACATCAAAATTGCACTAAGTACCTTAAATGGAGAATGTTCCAAGGAGGAAATGTACTTGCCTTTGGATGTTATCCAGGACTTTATACTTGTTTTTTTAAACACCCGATGCACAGATAAAACGAAAAAGGGGTATGTGGGATATCTTTTTAGGGCTGATACACCTGTTGAAGAAGAAAGGACAAGAACATTTAGAGAACTCATGGAAGTTGGTTATATGGGACTTCCCTTACGGGTTCTCTCTCAAAAGGATGGGATGACACGTGTCATTCTTCCTGAAATGACAGATGAAACGATGTTTAGGATGCAAAGTGAATTGAGGGGCAGGATTTCATCGATGGCAGAAGTCTTAAATTGAATTAAAATTTGACTTTTTCGAGTCATTTGTTAGAGTGCTTTGGCGTCATAGACAGCAGGCAAGAAGATAAGACCTGCCGAGACCAAAACGATTCTCAATTGTCTATGCGCACCAATTGAGATTTTTTATTTAATACTTATGCCACTTACAAAAGATCAAAAACAGGAGATTGTTAGCAAGCTGGTTGAAGACATGAAGAGTGCCAAATCAGTAGTTTTTGCTGATTTTAAGGGATTGAGCGTTGACGATATGGCTCAGCTGCGCGGACAAATGCGTGAAAAAGGTGTTTCCTACAAGGTTGCTAAGAAGACTTTGTTCCGTATTGCTGCTAAGGAAGCTGGATATGACGAAATCCCTGATGAAGTTCTAGAAGGGCCGGTTGGAGCCGCTTTTAGCATGGAAGAAGAGGTTATTGGCGCTAAATTGGTTCATCAATTTGGTAAGAAGAATAAGAATTTGAAGTTGAGAGGTGCACTTTTTGAAGGAAGAGTGCTTCTTACCGCTGAAGCCACGGAACTTGCAATGCTACCTGGTAAAGATGAACTTATGGCTAAGTTTGTTTACCTTCTTAAATATCCTATTCAAGGGTTCCACGGAGTCCTTAATAATACTATTTCTGGCTTTGTTCGTGCCCTTAATGCAGTTAAGGAGCAGAAAGAACAGGCTGCTTAAATTTTAACCCAAAAATTATGGCTGACGAAGAAAAAAAAGAAGAAGCAAAAGCTGAAGAAAAGCCTGAAGAAAAGGCTGAAGCTCCAAAAAAGGAAGAAGCTCCTGCAAAAAAAGAGGAAGCTCCCAAGAAGGAGACAGCAACTGCTGTTGCCGAGCCTTCTGTAGACCTCAGTAAAAATGCTGAGAAGGTTCTAGAATTAGTAGAAAAACTACCAGTTCTTGAGCTTGCATCACTTGTTAAAGCCCTTGAGGAGAAATTCGGGGTTTCTGCAGCTGCTCCTGTTATGATGGGAGGAGGTGCTCCTGCTGCCAGCGGAGGTGACGACGGTGGTGGTGATGAAGCTGGTGGAAAGAAAAACGTAGTTTTGGCTGCTGCCGGTGGTCAAAAGATCGCTGTAATCAAAGCTGTACGTGAAATTACCGGTCTTGGTTTAAAAGAGGCAAAAGACATCGTTGATAGTGCTCCAAAGGCAGTAAAAGAGGACTGCGAAGCTGAAGAAGCTGAAGAGCTAAAGAAAAAGCTAGAAGAAACTGGTGCAACAGTAGAGTTGCAATAAAGATTTGATTTAGAAAGCACCCGTTGATTTGATTAGCGGGTGCTTTTTGGTGTAATTCCCTATCTTCACTCTTTACGAAAAGGCCAAAATCTGTTAGAATGTAGGGAATATAAAAACAAAAAAATGGCAGATCAAGAAGGTGTTACACCCCAGGCAGCTACTGCTCAACAAAATGCTGAAACTCCGGCTATAACCGTTACAAGTCAGACTCCTGTTGCTGAAACTGAGCAAATTTCTGTGAGTCCTGCTAAGGCAGATACTCCTGATACGCCCCCAGCAGCCGGTACGGAGGGCACTGATCCCAATCAGGCACCTGCGGGTTCTACCGACACTGCATCGGAAGATGCCGACATAATCAAAAACATCGTTTCTACAGAAACTGAAGGATCTGAGGAGGAAGCTCCAGAGTTGGACAAATCAGTTCTGGAAGACGTAGCACCCCCAAAAAGCATTACTTTAGCTATTTTCAGAGCTGTTCTTGTTCTTTTCATCTTTGTGGGGCTTGGTTCTTTGGCTTTTTTCAGCTCCCAGCTAACTGACAAACTAGACTTTTTTAATGAAAAATTCGGATTTACAAATGTCTCAAAGGAACTTGCTGCAAGTAACGCAGAAATCATAAAATTACAGACCAATCTTAACTTAAGTAGATATCTACAAGCTAAGGCATATTTGGATAGATTCAGCTACGATGGTGATTTTTATATCCAAAATTATGATGTGGCCAACAGTCAAACTTCTTCAAATGCTGACAAGAGTCAGGCTGCGTCTAATATGGCCATTCTGGAACCTAAACTGAAGGAATCCTTTATCGCAGCGAGAGGAAAACTGACTGAAAGTTTTACTGCTCCGCTTGTTAATTCGGAAATCGTTGATGAATTGGACACATTCTTTTCCGATGACACAGCTATTAATGAAGCTGCTGCCGAATTCATTGTACAGGGACTCTTTGAAACTGAGCTTGAAACTGTTCTCAATGAAAAGGCATCTGCCCTATCGAATAGTGGAGACTCCGGCGCAAGAAGAGACTATAAGAATTACACCCAAACATCTAATTTAATCTGGAATACATCCCTAAAAAATATTCTTGTTCGAACTGACTTTGATGCTCTGACAGATGAAGGGATTTACAATCTAGCAAAGGATGTTAATTCTTTAATAGTAAATGACCTCAGCATCATTCAGTCGATCAAAGACGCGCGAATTAAGTGGTCAGATATTATTAATGAAATTGATCTACGTACTATTACTGTAGATCGTCATTATACCGACAATTTTTATGAAGATTTGGGTGGTGTTCGCTATACGAGTTATGATTTTGACAGTGAAGCCAGGAATATTTCTATAATTGGAGAAACAAAGAGAATTGACACACAAAATTTCACAATGATTGCTGATTTGATTGATGAGCTCAATCGTTCCGACCTTTTCAGTAATGGTGAAATGCGCGCGTTTAGTAAGAGTGGTTCACTTAAAGAGGGCTATACTGCGAGTTTGAGGCTTACTCTGGATCTTGATGAGGCGGAAGTCGTTTTGGAATCAGAGGCTGTCACCTCAGATGCCGAGATCCCTGAATTTTTGCTTAACTAATAATAAACCCCATGGCTAATACTTCTTTTAGAATGATAGAGCGAAGACAAAAGATTCAATCGAGATCTTATATGTTTTTGAGTCTGCTCCTTATAGTGGGTATTTCTTATTTTTCATATATGAAATGGGGAGAGCTAACTCTTGCGAAGGATGGCGTTAAGAGCAACCAAGCTCTGGTCCTAGACCTAAGGGAGAAAGATAGTGACGAAAAGTCTATTTATGAATCCAAAAAATCTGGTTTTGATCAGCAAAACAAAGAAATTGAGCAAAGAATCGCGACAGTTTTTCCTGCTTCTGATGAATATACGGAGATGACCCGTCAAATAGACGCTTATGAGAAGGAATTGGCTAGCAAAAATGAAGTGTTTGAGATTTCTAATATAGATTTTCAAACTTCGGTTGAGATGGCTGATTATTCCATTTTGCCGCTTCGGATGAATATTAGAAGTTCGATGGATAATTTTACTGAGTTTCTACATCTGATAGAGAATTCTGGAAGCCTTGATAACAACGTACGTTTAATGGATATTTCTTCGATCCGCCTGAACTTTGAAAGTGGTGAAGGAGAAAAAAAGGTCGATAACATCAATTTTTCTGTACAAATAAATGCATATTTTCAAAATAGCTAATGGCAGATGCCCAAGTTCAACAATCTGGTGCCTCAAATCAGCAGGTCGTAGCGACTCAGCAGGCTTCTGTGCAAACTGTTCAAGTCCCTGAGGGGCAAACTGCTCCAGCTACCGCTCCAGCTACTGCTCCAGCTCCAGCTACCGCTCCAGCTGCTGTTCCAGCTGCTGCTCCAGCAGCTGCTCCAGCTCCGGAGCCGGTTTCTGCAACAGGTGGGGCGACAACAGCTCCGGAGTCGACACCTGCACCACCGGCCAAGGCCGCTACTGATGATGGTAAACCCAAACCCCCAACAAAGGAGCAATTAGCTGCAACTCTTAAACAACTTGAAGACAGTATTCTTGCTGCAAATATTCCTCAACTGGTTATGATTGGCATCAGTTATGCCTTAGATATTGGGACCAGTGATATTCATATTGAGCCGTTAGAGACTCACGTACGAATCCGTTATCGTGTAGATGGTGTGCTGCGGATTATCGTGGAATATCCCAATAATCTTCATCCCGCTGTAGTTTCGCGTGTGAAGATTATGTCTAACCTCAAAATCGACGAACAAAGATTGCCTCAGGATGGCCGTGCGGAGGTTACAACCAAAGATGGCCGTGAGATGGATCTGCGTGTCTCTACTTTACCAACTGTAAATGGAGAAAAGATCGTTATGCGTATCCAGGATAAATCAAAAAAGATTCCTGATCTGGAGGTGCTAGGTATCACTGGAGCTGGACTTAAGAATCTGGAAGAAGCACTTAAGTCACCTAATGGTATTCTCATTAATACTGGACCTACCGGCTCTGGTAAGACGACTACTCTTTATGCTTGTTTGACTCGTCTAAATAAGCCTGATGTTAATATCATGACTATCGAGGATCCGGTGGAAATCGGTCTTGATGGCCTAAATCAAAGTCAGGTTCATCATGATATCGAATATGACTTTGCTTCTGGGATGAGATGTGCGTTGCGTCAGGATCCTGACATCATCATGGTGGGTGAGATTCGTGATAAAGAAACTGGTACTACTGCTATTGAAGCTGCGCTTACTGGCCACCTGGTTTTCTCTACTCTCCATACAAACAGTGCGGTTGAGTCCATCACTCGTATTATAAATATGGGGATTGCTCCATATCTGATTACTTCTACAATTGAATTAATTATTGCGCAAAGATTGGTGCGCAGGCTTTGTGATAATTGCAAAAAGCCCGCTAAAACATCTGAGCACTTACTGGAATTGGTAAAACATG
>CAZCLD010000010.1:21935-26777 GCA_964499425.1 uncultured Candidatus Peribacteria bacterium
AGAGCCAGAGTTGCTGGAAAAACTTGAGTTTTTTGAGGCTGTGGGCTGTGAGGAATGTAATAAAGTTGGATACAAAGGCCGAGCTGGACTTTATGAAGTATTTAGGATGAATAATGAGCTTAGGAAACTTATCGAAGCATCTGCGAGTGTGATTGAGATCCAAGCAGCTGCTCAGAAGAATGGGATGGTTACTCTCGAACAAGCTGGAATAATCAAGGCCCTTCAGGGGATTACCACTTTGGATGAAGTATATCGTGTAGCACGTAAAGCCGAATAAAATGCCTGAGAAAGAAAAAAAAGATTTTGCGGCATCGGGGACAGAGAGTTTTGCAATTGCAGGGCAGACTGCTTCAAAGGACCACACAGTCTTAAATATTCAGGAATCCAAAACTGAGGGTGTCGAATTGGACAAAGACGACTCTAAAGATAAGAAATCCGGTAGTCTATTTGAGCGGATTAACAATTACTTCATTTCGAAATCCAGTGTAAAGGTAAAGGATAAGGCCAATTTCTTTCATTTGCTCGGAGTGATGATTAATTCTGGTATTCCGATGGTCAGAGCGCTTCAGTCCTTGGTCGCACAGCTCGAAAAAACCCCCAGATTAAGGATGGTTGTAGAGCAACTTGCTAAAGATATTGAGGGGGGAGGAAGTTTGTCTAAAGGAATGATGAAATTTGATAAGATATTTGCTGAGTCCGAAATCGGGATGATTCAGTCGGGTGAAGCTGCTGGGCAATTGACCCAGGTTTTAGAAAACCTCGCAAAAGATGCTGAAAAGGCCTTTAGCATTAAATCAAAAGTAAAAAGTGCGATGATTTACCCGATTGTTATATTCCTGCTCTTAATTGCGGTTATAGTCGCCATGATGGTTTTGGTAATACCAAAACTGACAGAGCTCTTTGCATCAACGGGTAGTGAATTACCTCTGATCACAAGAATAGTAGTTGGGATGAGTGATTTTTTGATAAATAAGAAATTGTTACTGATAGTCATAGTCTTTGCGATTGTGGCAGGGTTTATACTGTTTAAAAAGACTGAGACTGGTCGATATACTTTGGACAAGGTAAAGCTGAAATTCCCGATATTTGGAGCCCTTTTCTTGAAAGCGTATTTGTCCCGATTTGCTAGGTCCTTGAGCAATCTTTTGGATAGTAATGTTACTATTATCGATACTCTTGAAATCACAGCCAACTCAATTGGTAATGAAGTTTTCAGGAAAAGGCTCATGCTTTCTGTAGAAGATATGAAGCAAGGAATCCCGTTAGCCGAGAATCTGAATGAGAGTGATCTTTTTCCTCCAATGCTGGTGAATATGATCGATGTTGGAGAAAAAACTGCCCAGTTGGATGAGATTACAGCCAAAGTTGCTGCCTTTTATGAAGATGAAGTTGACACTGCTGTGGCTGGTATTTCTAAAATCATCGAGCCGGTGATTTTGATAGTTATTGGCTTGTCTGTGGGATTAATCGTAGCCGCAATTATGTTGCCAATAATGCAGCTATCGGATATTTCCAGCTCTGCATAACAGATTGGCTTGAGTTTTTTATATAGATGACTAAAATGGAGTTAAAGTAATTAACCTCAATTTCTTATGAAAACTAAAAAGGTACTCGGTTTCACGTTAATCGAGCTTTTGATCGTAATCGCGATCATCGGTATTTTGGCTGTGGCATTCTTGCCAAGTCTGCTGGGCGCTCCGGCTAAAGGGAGAGATGCTCAAAGGCAGGCTACAATTCAAAAAGTTCAGGGATACTTGGTAACAAAAATATTGGCTAATAAACTCCCTAAGCCTGGTTGTATTGATAGTACTGTAGATACGCCTGATAGTGTATCAGCAGCCATAACTGCAGAAGTTGCAAGCTTTGGAGGCAAATTTCCTTCTGATCCTAAGGCTGATCATGGAACCGCATCTGCTTGTCAAGGTCCTGATGGAGGATATATGATGGCAACTACTGCTTTCACCGGGTATACCACTGCCGTTTACGCAAGAATGGAGGTGCTTGAGAATGCTAACATAACATGTACGAAAGCTGCAGCTGGTGGAGATCCACCCGCCCTTGGGCCTTTACCGGATGGCACTGCGGCTGCCGAGTTCTGCTACATTGCTCTAATTCAATAGTTTAGTTATTAGTAATCAATTATTTAAGCCCGGCCTTTCCAAGGTCGGGCTTTTTTAGTAGAATGTTTTTTGTGAGAAATAGAAAAAGCCAAAAAGGTTTTACGATGATAGAATTGCTGATTGTGATAGCCATAATTGGGGTGTTGGCTGTGGCTTTTATTCCAACGATGTTGGATGCACCTTCTAAGGCCAGAGATGCTCAGAGAATGTCAAATTTGAAGAGAATTGGTGAGTTTATCTATACTGAATATGTTGCTACTGGAAAGCCCCTCCCTCTATTTGGAGATGCAAGTACAGGGTCTGCTAATGATAATGAAGTAGCTTTTTGTGTACATCCAGATTCTTATATTGGGAGTGATATCAAAAATAATATTCAGTTTTTTAGTGGGGTGTTCCCAGAAGATCCGAGTGGGGAAGGTCAGTGTATTGAGGGAATTTGGTGTTGTGGTTATTATTTTTATATAACTGCCGCTTTTTGGCCTGGCAGTCCTTATGCGGCTATTTTAATGGCCAACCCCGAAAAAGAGGAAAACGGGAATATTGAGTTTGCGGGTTATAGCGACTTTATATCTCAAGGTGCGTCCTTATCGGACACTGGCGATTACTATCTTCAGGGAATACAAAAATAATATCTAATGGCCAACAGAAAAGCTTTCACACTCATTGAAATCCTTATAGTTATTGCGATAATTGGTATATTGGCTGTAGCTTTCATTCCTACTATGTTGAATGCGCCTTCTAAAGCTAGGGATTCCCAAAGGATAAGCGATTTAAAAAGAATAAGTGAGTTTATTTATACTGAGTACATTGCTACCGGAAAAGAAGTACCAAAAAATGCGAGTAAACCTGGGGCACCTTATAATAATAAGCAAACTTCATGGTGCGTAGTCCCTGATTCTATAATAGGAGATAGTATAATGAATAATCTCGAGTTTTTCTCCGGAGTATTCCCAGTAGACCCAAGTGGGGATGAGCATTGTTTAAATGCTGGTTTTTGTTGTGGTCACTATACTTATATCTATCCATGGAAAGATAGTCAGTATGCCGCTGCTTTAATTGCAAACGTTGAGAATGATGAAAATGGCAATGTAACTAAAAAAGGGTATCAGGATTATCTTTTTTCTAGCGCCCCTCTGTTCGACTCTGGTGAGAATTACCTTGTGGGAATACAAAAATAATCGCGATTTCCCGACCGAGCAATCAAGACTGCGCACTGTCAATTTAAAAGCGGTTTTTATGGCTTAGATAAATTGTTTTAAAGGTGTTGAGCGTGGTATATTTTATGATTGGAGAGTTGAACCCTCATTCTCAATGAAATACCTATTTTCTGCCAAAAAATGGATTTGTCTGCTGCTTTCTTTTTTCATTTTATTTACGCAGATCATTTCGTTGCCTGTGGCTTATGCCATTACGGTGGAGCCAGCGGAGGCTCCAAATGACCCGGAAAGCATCTATGACCTGGTTGTTTTGGTGGTTGATAGTAAGGTAAAAGACGATGAGGGCTCCTACCTTGGGCTTCGGTACAAGTACCCCGGGAAGTTAACCGAAAGTGATCTTGATTCCAGGATCGAACGATATGCCAAGGATCTTTCGGCAGAGTATGACCTTACAGACACCAAAATCCTTACATTTGACGGAGATAAAGATACCGTGGCCGATCTCGCTGAGGCCCTTGAAAATATGTATCTCAATGGCGATGGGACCTTAAATAACAGGCTTGCGGGTGTAGTCCTTATCGGAGATATTCCTCTACCGGTCGTTAATAAGAATGGCAATCGTTATGTGAGTGTCTTTCCTTATACTGATTTCACAGAGAAGGCCTACATTTACAATCCGTTAACTAATAATTACGAACGAAATGAGGATGTTGAATTTCCCAAGCCAGAAATATGGCACGGAGTGATACGGGCACCAGGGGCGAGCGCCAATGATATCAACGAATTGGCGACATTCCTTGATAAGAATCACCTTTATTATGAGGATGTTGAGGAGTATTCCAAGTTCGATAGGAAGCTTTTCTTTGGGGATCTAATCCACGAAGAGGAGCAAATGAATAAAGACTCTTATTCCCATTACATAGATTATTTGAACGCTTTCGAAGACCTGGCATACCTTCGATATAATAAGCACTGGGCTAAAACGCTTATGAAAGACATGATGGCTGATGTCCCTATCAATGAAGACCACCCCATGAATCAGGGGGAAGATGGTTTTGCTGCTGGTTTGGAAGGTGACCCTATGGGTGGCATGCCGGATATCTACACAAAGAAGATGATTGATAACTCCTTGATCCCTTATTACAAGGTGTTTTCCAATTTTATTTCTAAACTCAATGACTTTACTGATTACACCGCCAGATATAATCCTAGTACTACAGATAATGTCCCTGAGCTCATCACAATGAAAGATGAGTACGCTAAATTCTATCTTAAAAGTGTAGGAGGTGCGCTTGAAAAGAGATTTAACGAAGTTGTTTCTATTATTCAAGAACCTCTCCCCTTGTTGGATTATTCTACCTTATCTGGATACTACGATAGCGATGAAGACGAAGAGTTTGTTATTGATTATTATGAGCCTACTGCAGAAGAACTTGCAGCTGCTGCTTTAGACCCCCTGGATCCTTTCGCTCTAATCAACTTTCTTGCTTCTTTCGGTGATACGGACGACTTTAAGTTTAGATTTCACTATTTAAATGAAGAATTAAATAAGTTGTATATCAACG
>CAZCLD010000010.1:26787-33282 GCA_964499425.1 uncultured Candidatus Peribacteria bacterium
TGATGCGGATTTGTTGGACGGCGAGAGCGCTAAATTGTGTGGTATGTACCTTGGCTCTACAAAAGATGCTTATTTCGACAATGAAAAAAACTATGACCCAAAAGCATTGGCAGATGGCGAGTACTCAATTCTAACTCGCGCAATGAGATCTAACAATTTTGCTACTGGCCTGCCAACTCCAACTGCAGGAGTACACACCAGGATGTTATCCCCTAAAGACTTATTTTCAAAAACTCAAGAAAACTATGGTGGACAATATAATGATGAAAACATCTATGAAACAGGGGCTGTTGTTGAGGGTGTCCCCGCATATGGTATTTCTCCATTCATAGACAATCCTTTGAGTGGTAATGGAACTAATTATAAAAATCCTTTTGATTTCTTGGCTCCGGGGGACGTTGTCATTTCTATTAATGGCAAGAATCTGAGCTATGCTCATACTTTTGATCAGGCCATTGAGGCCTCATTCGATACAATCGTAAAAGTGATTGATAGAATAGAGGATAACAATCTTAATCAATTTGATAACTTCCCTTATAAAATAGTGGTGAATTCTGATTTTGACACCACCATCCTAAAAACTCCCAATGAGATTAAGGCTCATTTCGCAGGCAATACAGGCATTTTTGATAAGGGAGATAAAGTGGCCGGTCTAATGAGCGTCGACTATTACCATAATGGAGCTCTTCAAAAAAAGGAGTTGACCTATACTGTCCAAATTGATTCAGACAATATGGATATAAAATACACCTCCAAAGAGCATCCTAATGGGCTAAACAATGGTGAAGAAATATTGGTGATACTGTCTGACAAAGCCTTACCTATCCAAAACCCTTGGCTTCCTACGATACTACCGGACGAATTTGCAGGATGGGATGACCCTACTGATGGAGCAATCTTTACGCTATATCAGAACAAAGATCTGGGATATGACAGTAAAGCCTATGAAGGCTCTGCTGGTTGTAATGCCGCCTCAGCTTATAAGAATAGCGATCGCTGTCTCTCAATGGTTGCGACTATACCGGTCTTGGATGCGGGTGGAGCAACTGCTCCCGCTAAGACGATTATTCCTTTGGATGATGATCCTGCCACGGACAATGCCGTTACCCGCCTCATGTTTCCTGAGAACGTAAAAAAGAACAACGCAACGATGAACTCAGGCTATGGGAGTGACTACACAAAACATGTAAATCAGTTTCAGTTTCCTCCTGGCTATCATTATGAAGATGTGGATGAGCTTACGTATGACATGTGCTATAGCGGCTTGCCTGCTGCTGATGGAGGCTTAAATTCTGATGCCAATCCTTACACCTACCCACTAGACCCGAGTACCGCCAATGGTGACGGCGAATCAATCAACTTTGATTACTATGGACAGCTCCTGAAAAAATTCGGGCAGTTTACTGGTAGTGATCTACATGATCAATCGGATAATGTCGATGATGATTCGGAAGATGAAACAGATGACAATGCGGGATATCAAAATCATGTTAAGGCCTTTGACCCTGCGAATACAATTTATGGTGGGATCCATAACCTTAATGCGAGTCAGATTACAGTGAGTTCCGATGGCAGTCTTGATCTTCTTGATGGTCCAAAAGTAACACTCAAGGACTTCACTGATTTCTATGGACTTTGGGATGGGAAAGATAACGATGGCGACGGCTTTGCCGACTTCAATTGGATAGACGAAAACAATGACGGGGTATACGAAACTCGATATTACGACTACGACGAAGCGAATCCAATCTATGGCTTACCCAGCTCCAACCTGGATAGGATTGGTCGTTTAATGCTGTCTCATGCTTCAACGTATACAGTTCCTTTCGGGAATGATTCATTCCGCGCAGCCCCATATAACTACAATAAATTTGATGAAGACATAACTCTGAAGGTTGTGCCTCATTCATACGGGAATAAGAAAATTTCCAGCATGATTGTCCATAATGAGCCGACAAAACACACTATCCAGCAACAGATTCTAGCTCAAACAACTGCAGATTTGCCTATTGATAATCCCCGCTATGTTTCATTTATGGCTCCGCCTGAGCAAAAACTGCCTTACCCTACGCCTCAGCCTGTTAACGTCTGGGTTGATGTTGATGGGATCATCGATGACATTGAAACTGAGGCACCTTATGTTCCTGGAGAGATTCATAAAATCTATTATCCTAATCTGTTTAGTGATGAGATAGAGGGTATTGAGGATCTTGCAACCAAGCTTTCATTCCTAGCTGAACAACTTGCTGCAACGCAGGGAAGCTATCGGATTATCCCTGGTGCAACAGAAAGTGATTACGATGTTTCGGATCCAGCGGACTTGCTTTTTATAAAAAACTACATCCTACAACATTATTTCACTCCGGTTATTAGTGGGGTGGTTGATGACCCTATAAGTGGGTTCGATCTCAAAACTGCCACTACAAATAAATTGCATGACGCTCTTATGTGGGAGAGCTCCAATATTGATGAAAAACACGAGTATGTACTTAAATATTATCTGAATGATCATTCTACGAAGAATGCATTCATCAATGATTCTACACTCTATCCTGCTCCTTTTGGTTATGATCCGGCATATGGCTATGAAGCGGCTTATTTAGTTTTAGATGGTGAAAATGATTATTTTGATATGAGCTTTAATAAGGACTTACCCGAAGAGGGCAATGTTGCTTTTGATTCATTGGCTGGAAAAGTTGCTGGTGGTCATGGTGACGAAGATGGAGAAGAAGAGGGCGGTGATAAGGACAAGGATGGAGCTGGCAAAGATGGTGACGATGTTGATTTTGAATATGTATGGTTACCTCAATTTTTGGTTGAAGTAATGGATTTTGTTGGTGGTTTTGCATCTGTCCCCACTTTTCAAGACTCCTGTGGCCTAAGTCAGAGTCTGGCTGAGGGCGATGAAGATAGCGCTGATAAGCCACAATTGCCTTTAACTAAGCTCACACTTAGCGTGGATAAAGACGTTGTCTCTATTGCTGAAAGCGATACTATTACTGTCAATATCGTTGGCTATAACGCAAATGATGAAATTGTAGGATCTGGTTCAAACACTGAACTTATAACTCTAAACATTGCTCAAAATAGTGACGATCCCATTTTCACACTCTCTGACAGCAGTGAGAAACCTCTTCTAAATGGACATCTTACCTACACTCTAAATACCACTGAGCTTGCGGGAACTGTTACTCTGGAAGCGGAAAACAAGTCCGGAATTAAATCCAACGATGTTGATGTCAGCGCTGTTGCCACTAATGTTAAGCTCTACAGCTATATCTATTTTGAGATTGAAGGAATGGATGAGTTGCAAGAATTAATCGAGGCAGAAGAAAAGAAAGCTGCGGAAGAAGCAAAGAAGAAAGAGGAAGAAGAGAAGAAGGCGGCAGAGGAGGCTGCGGAAAAAGAAATTATTGATGATGGGATTGGCGATGGAATCGATGATGGTCTTGATGATGGAGTTGATGATGGGATTGGCGAGAGCGCGACTCATGCTACTGATGGCGAGGGCGTTACCGATGATGATGGTGACGGTATTAGTGACAGTGATGGGACCGGAGATGGTGATGAAGATGATGGCGGAGTTCCTCATCTCTTTGCTAGAGAAACACCAGATGAAGATGATGCGACTACCGAGGATACCACTCCTGATGAAGGTGACGGTGTCACTGATGGGACTGATGACCTTGACGGTGACCTTGATGGTGATGGCATTAGTGATGGTGATGGGACCGGAGATGGTGAAGATTTAACCGTTAAGGATATTGAAGTACTGGAGTCTACTCTCGTTGAGGAGATAACTCTTGAGTCAACTCCGGTTGTAGAGGAAGAGGATGAAGTCACTGAGGGCGATGAGGAAGTGGCGACTGGAACAGAGCAAGAGGAAGAAACAATATCTGACGACCTTGAATGGGAAGAGTATTTCATTCTAGAAAAGTATTATGAAAAATACCTCGGTCAGGAGCTAGAATCTAAGGCAAGACGGCTGCTTGTGGAAAATTATTCGGATCGAATGCTTGCCTTACAACCTGGAGATATAAATCCATTTGAGGATGCTTATCATAATGATGAAAGTCCTTATATTATTGATCATGGTGATGAATTTGTTGCAGGTGGCTCTTTGATGAAGATTGAGGCGCAAATTCTAGATGAGAATGGTCAGGTGGAAATGGACAAAGCCCTGAAGGTGAAATTTTCACTGATAGACCTCACTGTTGGTCTTCCTGTAGATGAGATACTTACTTTCTATACATATGGAAATGCCGGGTTTAAAGAGAGTAATATCGTCGACACAGAAGAGGGCATTGCTACGATTTATCTCGAATCAGGGGAAAAGAGCGGTAATTTCATGGTGATGGCAGAGGTCTTGAATTTGGATGGGAGTGAAAACAAGGCTTATCCAACACCTGAAAAGGAATTGTACATCGTAGCTGATGAGCCTGATTCAGTTTGGATAACATCAGACTCCTATGTCTTGCTTGCAAATAATCAATCCAAGACTCCTGTCACTGTTACGGTAAAGGATCAATTCGGAAACATTGCGGAAAACACCTTTTCAAAAGTTGCGCTTTTTGTTGACGATTTAGCACGAATAGATGAAAGCAAAGATGAAAATGCTAGTGTAATAGGCACTCAGTTTTCGGTATTTGGGGAAGGTTTCGCCACTTTAGACCTTTATGCAAAAGACACCGTTGGGGAAGTAAGTGTGATTGCACTGGTTATGGATTATGAGCTTGAGAACCTTCTTTTGGAGCTTGATAACAATATAGATGACATTGATTTCACTGAGTATGTGGGGACTTCAAAGAAATTTGAAATTCTCCAGGAGATGGATTTGGGCTTTACTCTTCAAGACGCGAATCTCAAAAACTCTAGCTCTATTACGGCTGATGGCAGCTCTTTTATTCGAATTGGTACTACTCTAAAAAGTGGAGGGGAGGTTGTTAAGAAATACAGTGGCCCGATAGATTTTAAGATCATAACTGATAAATTGGGGGCCTTTAAGCCAAATTATCCTACCAAATTAACAAGTGGCTTGATGCATGCAGCTAATTTGAAATTTATATCTTCCACTTTAGCTGGGGACGTTGAAATTCTCGTGGATATCCCCGGTTTTATTTCAGAGACAGTCAAATTTAAAACAAATCCCGGCCCTCCAACCAAGATCGATTTGAGTGCTACTGAGACCTCCATACATACAAATGCACAGAATAATCTTGGCCTTAAAGCTAATATTTTAGACAAAAATGACAATTTGGTTACAAGTAATAATAAGGCTTTAGTTCATTTTGGTGCGACAGATGCGACCAAGGATCTGGTGGAATTCAGCCCCGTTAATTCCATTAGCAATAGTGGTATTGCTAACTCCTCAGTAGTTGGAAAACAAATGTCAGGTGAAGCCAATATCCTGGCTACCAGTGGTGACCTTGAGCCAGGGCATATATCCCTCAAAGTCACTAAACATGTAACCAGTAATGTAGTTAAGAGTTTCCAGCCGCGCTCCCTATATATTTCGCTACTTGGTGGAAGTTTCGCAAAGATTGACGATGGTGATAATCTGGCTCAAACTATGCTAAATAGTGGGCAGGTGCAGGCCGTGAGTGCCATAACCGCCAGTCCTAGTGATTCTAAACGACTAATTGGTGTTGATGGCTTTGGAAAAATAGACCTTCTTTCTGAAACTATAGAAACAGATATTGTCCCCTCAACGAGGTCCTTTCCATGGCAGAAGATCGTTTTCTCCGACAAACTGGACGACAAAGAGTTAGCCAGTTTCTTCCTTATTCCTAAAAAGTTCACACCGTTAGTGCTTTTGGATGATCAAGATATTTCAGAACCAGATGGTATTTATGTTAAGCCGTTGACATTGGTTGATCCTCAAATGGAGATAAACTCTAAGTCTGATGGCATTTATATTGAGAAAGCTGGTGACATTAAAGCAAAAATTGATAAGTCTGGACGTATTTCTATAAGCGACGATCAATTCACTATTGAGTTGCCGGATGAGAATTTGCAGACTAGTAATTTCACTCTCGTGATTGAGCAGAGTGGTAATGCCGTTGTAAGTGTCACCTATAAGCAGACTTTTTCCGGTGGGGTGAATTCTCTTACTCCTAATGAGATCCTTGTACCTACTCCCGGCTTTTATGTCCGAAGCAAGAGCTATGCTAGTAAACACGACTTTATTTCCAGCTTCTCTGGATCATCTACTGCGAATCCTTCCGGTTTATATATGGTAGACACAGAATTTGAAATTGAATCCTCTCAGGCGGCTGGTTTTGCCCAGACCTCGCTTGAGGATAGTAGGGATGAATATGGACTTGGGTTTAAAGGGGAAAATAAGCACATGCTCTTTTTTGCTGCTGGCAATACAGTCGGTGAATCAAGTCTTCCATATATTTCTGAGTCAAAGATTATTTTTGGTGACCCTATGGTTAAAGTAGAGGTCGAGGGTAGTGACCTTAGTGGCTTTAGTAAAGATATAGGAAAACCTCT
>CAZCLD010000011.1:0-27608 GCA_964499425.1 uncultured Candidatus Peribacteria bacterium
TTCACACCCTCGCTTCGGCCAATCCAATTCTGTTGCATCAGCTTAGTCTTCTCTGGCCAGTCAAGCTCATCCAAGTTATCCAACAATCTCTGAGAATAAGCCGTCGTTTTCCAAAACCATTGCTCGAGATCCTTCTGCTTGACTTCACTCTTGCACCTCTCACACTTCCCGTCCCAAACCTGTTCGTTTGCCAGTACTGTCTTACAGGACGGACAATAGTTGACCGAGCTCAATTTTTTGTAAGCCAAATCGTTCTTATACATCTGTAAGAATAACCATTGAGTCCACTTATAATACTGTGGATCGGAAGTATTCACAGTATTATCCCAATCATACATGCAGCCAATTCTTTTGAGTTGGTTGATCATTGTCTTCACATTCTTGGCAGTACTTTTAGAGGGATGAACGCCTGTCTTAATCGCATAGTTCTCCGCGGGCAAGCCAAAAGCATCAAATCCCATAGGTTGAAAAACATTGTGTCCTCGCATCCTCTTATATCGCCCCCAGCTGTCAGCAGGGCCATAGTTATACCAGTGGCCTATGTGCAATTTATCCCCAGACGGATACGGAAACATCACAAGATTGTAGTACTTCTTCTCGGAGTTCTTGAGGTCAACGGAGTTTATGCCAGACTTATCCCACTTCTTCTGCCATTTCTCTTCAGCCTTTGGCGCATCATATTTAGACATGCGCAAATTTTACTGGAAGAAAGAGTTGTAAGCAAGAAGCCGCGTCTACTCGTTTTCAGTATAGGTGATTTTATCCACGATCAATTGGGGATTGCTATCCTCCATCTCGTCAATTCTCGGATAGAGTTTTTTCATCCAATTATTCTCTTCCTTTTCACCGGAGTCATCGTCGTCTTCATCGTCCATCGCATCAATTTGTTCTGTCAGATTATTAACCAAAAAGACAATGCCCAGAATTTTATCTGAGGCGTCAAACACAGGCTTTGCTTCTAGAATGACTAGAGTCTCCTTGTTTTTACGATGCAATCTGAGTGGTCCTAGTATTTGCTCACTGCCATCATCTTGAAATAATTCTGTATATTGATCTATGAAATCCGCTAGATCCTCGTTATAGATAAAGTCGAAAAGTTTTTCACCTATCACTCTCTTACATCTTTTCCCAAGTATCTTACAGAAGTCATCACTTGAGTATTTGATTTTGCCTTTAGAGTCAGTTAGAAAGAGAGGAGTATCGGAAGTTTCTGCATAAGAGAGATATGCTGCTTCCAGATCTGTATCAGACTGGTGCTCCTCGCTTTGGGGATGTTCTTGAGAATGGAGAACATCAGTTTTGCCATGGTCCAAGTTTCCACTGTCCCCTAGAAAAAAGAGCATAATGGAGAACGAAACCATAAATATTGCTACTACAGATATGGCAATTTTATTATTTTGCGAAATTGTCGGCATTTGTGTTTTGGTATTCTAGTCCACCATGCTTTATTATACAACAAAACAAAGAGGAAGTCAACCAGAAGCCTGCAAGAAATCGCTTATTTATCCCAAATTCTTGTGTCCATGATAATCGTGATCTTTGGATCCCAAATCATCCACAAATAGCTCTCTGGCAGTAGTTTCCTTCTGAGAAGTTATCTCAAGAAAGGTATGAGTCCATACAGTATAGGAGAAGATGTCTATTATTCCATTAAGATATGCCGAAACAATGAGTCCAACAAATCCAACAACGGCACCGATAATAACACTAGTAGCGGGCAGGGTTACAGTAGCAATATAACCCGTAATCAGAATAACCAGAGTTGGTATCAGGAACACCATGACAACCTGAATTATTATCCTGATACCGATCAAAAGCATCAAGATCGTAATGAGGAACGTATGCGTCCAATTCATAATCACCAACCTGGCGCTTTCCTTCATAGACCTAAAAACACCTTTGTCATCGATCACAATATAAAAATCCGTATAAGTGAAAAGAAGGGTAAGCAGGAAGCTAATAATCATAAATATGATGAATATCGGCAGCAGGAACTTAAAGATAACAGGCCCCAAATTCCTAATAACAAAGGACATTTCAATCAAAATCGCGAAAAAGGCAAAAGTTTTGATTAGCAAATGGTATTCAAACAAGGGTAAAAAAGACATCATCCCATTCCGCATTCCTGTGCCCACACCGGCTTTTTGGCCGTTTTTGTTACGAGCGATCACTTGGATAGCGGAGGCTTTGGCCAAAGTAGGAAAAAGCAGATAAAAAAGGCCGAAAATAATCGCAAAGATGACTAGGGGCAAAGTCCAGGAAACATGCGCGCCAATAAAATCCCAAATAAATGTAACCACATCATGAAAAAAGCTCTCATCCTGCTCATTAAAAAGATAGGATTTTTTAAAAGCGAAAAACTGATAGGCAATATATCCAACGCCCGCAGTAGTGGTAAAGAGGGAAGGAAAAAACCCAAACCACAGAATCAGCTTCTTATTACTCTGAGTATACTTCCACGAATCAGAAATAACTTTCCTATAGTCCATGGCAAGGATTCTAGCACAAAACTAAAGCAAACCGTAGGTTCTTTAGGTCCTTGCACTTGATAGGAGTATGCCAAACAAGTATATTTCAGCTATGAGTAATGCAAAAATGGAAAAGATCATTTTCAAGGAAAAGAATTTCACCTGGATTACAATAAACAACCCAAGTGAAAAATCTGTTGCATATCTAAAAAAACAGTACAAATTTCATCCTCTTGACCTGGAAGACTGCCTTTCGGAGATTCAAAGACCCAAGATAGACGACTATGATGATTATCTATTTATTGTTTTGCATATACCTGTTCGTACTCCCCGAAAAAAGCAGCTTCAGACTTCAGAATTGAACATCTTTGTTGGTCCAAACTTTCTAATAACTCTCCACAAGGACAATCCTACGGTCAAAGACGTCTTTGAAAAGTGCAAAAAGAAAAAGCAGGTCAAAGAGGAATATATGAAAAAGGGGACTGGATATTTCTTATATATGATAATCGATGACCTCTTTGAATCAGGATTCCCACTGCTCGACGATCTCGCTAAACATATTAGTGGACTTGAGGTGGAGGTATTTGATACTGACTACTCAAAAGATCGCCTTAAAGAAATCCTTCTTCTCAAAAAGGACATCATCAATTTCCGTCGAATTATCATGCCGCAGCGTGCGATTATAGCCCAGCTTGAACACAAAAATAAGAAGTTCTTGCCTGAAAATCTGGATGTGTATTTTGACGACATCGTGGATAAGATTGAAAAAATGTGGAACAACCTCGAAAATTCCCAGGAATTGGTGGCCTCACTGCAGGAAACCAATGAATCCATTATTTCCCACAACACTAACAATGTGATCAAGATCCTGACCATTTTTTCTGTTGTGATGCTGCCTCTAACTTTTATAACGGGATTTTACGGGATGAATGTTAAGCCTCTGCCTTTTATAGGGGGAGAAAATCCCATTGCGGTAATCGCGGGGATACTCATTTTTATAGTAGTAGTGATGATTGCTTATTTCAGATATAGAAAATGGCTCTAGTTTAAGAAAAGCTCTTTAGTCTTGCCAACATAAGCGTATTTTTGTATACTTCACTGGCGTAAAAATTTTTTTTCTCAATATGGATAGAACAAAAAAGAAGAAGCTAATGGGCAAATTTGGAGATCATCAAAAGGACACAGGTTCCTCACAAGTTCAGGTGGCTATATTAACTGAAAGAATTAATGAGCTTTCAAAGCACTTAGAAGAGCATCCAAAAGATGACCATTCTCGCCGTGGACTACTAGGACTTGTAGGAAAACGCCGAAAGCATCTAAATTATCTTCGGCTTCACAGAAAAGATGAATACGAACAACTTCTTAAGAAGTTAAAACTTAGGAAATAATCGATCCTTAACACACGCGCTTAAGCGCAATGTCGCACCAATATTAAAGACCTCTAAACTCTTAAGTTACAGGATCCAGCCCACCTTAGGCGGGTTGAATCTTGCAACTTGAGTGCATTGGTTCTGATATATGGGTGCAAATATCTTTAACCCATATAATCATGGAACCAAAAGAAGTAAAAATGGATCTCGCAGGACGCGAGTTCACCATCAAAAATCATCCTTTTAGCTCATATGCTAGCGGATTTGCCCTGGTATCTCTTGGCGATACTGTCGTTATGGCAAACGCTTCAATGAGTGAAAAAGGGAAAGAGGGCGCCACATATTTTCCCATGTTCGTAGACTATGAGGAAAAAATGTATGCTGCAGGGAAGATCAAAGGCAGCCGTTTTGTTAAACGAGATGGTCGCCCCTCTGAAAACGCTATATTGATCTCCCGATTGATTGATAGACCAATCAGGCCACTTTTCCCAAAGAATACAACCAATGAAGTACAGATAATCTGTTCTGCTCTTTCTGCTGATCTAGAAGTAGATCCAGGAACGACTGCGATCAATGCAGCCTCAGCTGCTCTAATGGTAAGTGGAGCACCTTTTGAAGGTCCAATTGGCGCTGTCCGCATGGGATATGTAAACGAAAAGTTGGTTGTTAATCCAACATACGAGCAATGTGAGGAAGGAAAAATGAACTTAGTGGTAGTCGGCACAATGGACGCTATAACAATGGTAGAGGCAGGAATGAAAGAGGTGCCAGAGGAGGTGATTCTTCAAGCGCTTGAGGAAGCTCACAAACATATCAAGCAAATTTGCCAACTCCAACTCGACTACGCAAAAAATTTCTCACCAAAAGAAATCACCGCAGAAATCGCCGAACCAAGCGAAGAATCACTAAAAGCAGTAGAGGATTTCGTAACTGAGGACATGCTGGGAACTATCGGTGGCAAAACCAAAATGGAAGTAAAAGAAAAAATCCATGACATCGAAGAAAAGATGTTTGAAAAATACGCTACCGAAATTGAGGAAGAAAAATTCTCCAAGGGTGAATTAGCGGAAATCCTCAACGGAAAGATGGAAAAAAACATGCGCAAAAACATTCTTGAAAAAGAAGTTCGAATTGATGGGCGTAAGCTCGACGAAGTAAGGGCGATCAATGTTGTTCCAGACGTTCTGCCGAGAACTCATGGCTCTGCGATTTTTCAGAGAGGAGAGACAACCGCTCTATCAATCACAACCTTAGGAAGTCCTGGTAGTGCCCAAATTATGGATATCATGGACCGAGATGAAACAAAGAGATATTTTCATCACTACAATTTCCCGCCATTCTCAGTCGGAGATATAAGAATGCTTCGCGGAGCTGGGCGGCGAGAAGTCGGGCACGGTGATCTTGCTGAACGTGCACTTGTTCCGGTTCTTCCACCTGAAGATAAGTTCCCATATACAACTTGGGTGGTTTCAGAAATCGTAAAGTGTAATGGCTCTAGCTCAATGGCATCTGTATGCGGCTCAACGCTTTCACTAATGGCAGCGGGTGTGCCAATCAAAAGACCAGTTGTAGGAATTGCCATGGGTCTTGTGACAGACAAAGAAAGCGATAACTATAAGATTCTCACAGACATACAGGGTATGGAGGACTTTGCTGGCGACATGGATTTCAAAGTCACCGGAACAACCGAAGGAATTACGGCTTTGCAAATGGACATAAAGATCAAAGGTCTTTCAATTGATTTACTTAAAAGAGCTTTAGCTCAGGCTAAGGAAGGGCGCAATTTTATAATGGAGAAAATGCTTGCAGTTATTCCAGAACCACGCAAAGAAATGTCACAATATGCACCACTGATTCTAAGTCACTCAATCGATCCTGAGTTGATAGGGAAGGTGATTGGAAAAGGTGGAGAGACAATTCAGGAAATTACTAAGGAATGCGAAGTCGAAATCGACATCAGCGAAGAAGGTTTAGTGACAATCACAGCACCAGATCAAGCAAAAGGAGATAAAGCGTTAGAATGGGTGAAGAAGATCACATATGTACCGCAAGTTGGTGAGGTATTCGACGGAAAAGTCGTACGAATCATGGACTTTGGAGCATTTGTAGAAATCGTGCCCGGACAGGACGGACTGGTACACATTTCAGAACTTGCCAACGAACGAGTCAACAAAGTAGAAGATGTCGTAAAGCTGGGTGATTCTCTCAAAGTCAAACTCATGAAGATCGACGATCAAGGTCGATATAATCTATCTCATAAAGCAACGCTTGGTGGTGGAGGTTCTCATGGTGGCGGCAAAGGTGAAGGCGGCCACGGAGGTGGACCAAACGACAAAGGAGATAAAGGTCCTGATCAAGGAAAAGGCGGCCAAGGGAAAATGGTCCCGGGAACAAGAGCCATCAGGAAGGTAAACGGCTAAGAACATATTGACCACATGGACGCAGATAATTATATTGTCCTCGCGCTTTTATATTACGCGGGTATCGTATAATGGCTATTACGACTGGTTGCCAATCAGTAAATGCGGGTTCAATTCCCGCTACCCGCTCCATGCGATGAACGACGACCGAAGGGAGGAAGTGAATCGGATGGACGGAAGTCCTCGCTTGACGGGGGCTACCCGCTCCATTCTTTCAGATCTGCCTTCAAACTATCTCGCAACAATCCCCGTCGATCCAAAAACAGGTACTGACGTTGCCACAGATTACTATCTCTCGATAGACGCAAATGGTTCAGTTATAGTCGGGTCCTGTGCGCCGGAGGCTGAAGGACCAGGCGGCAACGGGGATGTGCCGATAATTTGACTCACACGGTAACCCTTTTGTCAGCAATATTTCCAACTCTCTTTACGTGAGCCGCTAAATCCTTATAACCACGTCTGGTTCGATGTATGCCATCTCTGCTTCTTTGAAATTCTCCATGGTGTGTTTCCACTCCCACATCAGCGTGTGCCATTATCCACCTATTAACTTTATCAGTTTGTGCCTTTAATTGCTCAGGAGAATAAGGATAAACCCCCTTTGTACGACCCCAGCCCTTTTTACGCCATCTTCTGACCCAGATGCCATGAAGTTTATGATAATCCCAGTCTGGAATGGTACAGCCAACGACACTCAAGCCAGCAGCTCTTGCTGATCTGTACATGTATTTCAAGTTCCTAATCACATAATTTGCGCCTCTTGTACTACTTATGTCGTTAAACCCTCCCATAATAACAACTCTTTTCACAGTAGAGTGTTGCCCCGTTCTCTTCTCAGCCAGAAATCTGTTAAATTTTCTTCTCATCCACTTCATCCCCTTGGCGCCTCGATAGAGTTTTACCGCTCCCTCTATATGTGGCCTCATGCCAACTGTCAAAGAATCTCCAACAAAAGCGGTTTCTTCGACTTGGACTTCGGGCAATTTAGGTTTCTCGCTAGCACTCTCGGCTATATTCACTGCTTCTCTATCTGAAGGAGGTGCGCCGATAGATACAGAGCTGGTAGGTGTACGGGGTTGTTTTCGAGGAGATTTTCGTACCACCAGGCCCTCACCTACTGCCTTTGCAGTAGAGACTAATTTTTCGCGAGATACCTTTTGGGTGCGTTGGTATTCCGGCAAAAAACGCTTTTCTAGCAAAGCGCGAACACGTGCTCTTACTTCAGCAGTAGACCTACTAGATACCTTGCGTTTTTCAATAGACATATTTTTGTTTGCATATATATTATACCACAAAAAAAGTTCCGGGTAAACCGCACGCACAAGGGAAGATCCCATTAGGTCTACTCAGGTATCGGGATACCAGCATTGTTTTTACAATATTCAGCGTCTTCTATGCAAATGTAGGTAGCTCCATAGATACTGCAGGTTGAATCTTTCACATTTGGCGCCTTTAAATCAAAATCGTCTTTTTCATCATCGTAAATACCTCTTTGATAAGCGCCATAACCCAAGTCATCAAGCTCATCTCCAGAGGTCTCGCCAATATTAGGTGTTTGGGAGTTGGCATATATTATCTGGCACTTGTGTTCTTCCCCTTCGACCATTTGAACATCTACAATATCTACTTTATGGCCCCAACCTATCCAATCGCCGGGATCTGTGCATCTAAAGCCAAGCGGTATATCACAACCATGATCATAATAATTCTTTAGCTCGGCACATGTCACGTTGTCAGTATTATAGGAGGCCTTTAGGCAACCCTCAAATTTCTCATTAATGTAGTCTTTCAGGGCGCTATATTGACCACTCAAAGTCCATGTATCTTCATATAAGAGCTTTATTAATTTGTCATAACCAGACTGTCCATTTATGACAAGATTGTCTACATCGAGCTGTTCTTCAAGCCATCTCAATGAAGAATAAGTCGCGGCAGCAGCACAGGTTTCACCCTGCTGATTAATTGGCACGACCAAATGCATGCCTTCCCCCAATTCTACTTGGTCGGGTGGAGGGCCGCCAACGGTCGTTTTATTGGGGTCATCAGCACCCTCTGGAGGTAAATAACACATGGGCATTTCGGGGTCTTCATCCGGGACCGACATTTCTTCTTCTAATCCAATTTCAGGACCCAAAACGCCTTCACCAAGTATCTTAATTGATTCATTGCTAAAAATAACTTCCCAAAACCCGATTTGGATCTCGCCATTGTAATCTTCCCAATCAAAGTCAGCATATACAGTCAAAGTTACCTCCTTTCCTGCAGCAAGTACCAGGGGCTCGTAAAAGTATATATAAAACACACCCTTGACCCAGTCTGTCATGTAGACAGGGCCATCGAAATACGTCAGGCCATCACCGTCTCTTATAGCCAATTTCTCAATGCCATATGCATCACCAGGGCCATAATTGAACAGATCAACGCCATTAATTGGGATATCTTGGTCCAAAAGGGATTTGACGTTAAACTCGAGAATTTCAACTTCTTTCCAGTCAGGCAAAATCGCAAAATCAGGCTTATCAATTACCTCCATCTCAACTTGAGGCCCACTGGCGACAGTTATAGGTGGCAACTCATATTCCTTTTCTGAAACCCAGCAGAAGATCTCGTCATAATCTTTGTTTTCAGCATCTGGCAGATTCCAGCACATCCAGTCAAACATATCTCGCATCCAATAATCGAAATAAATAAGGTGAGTGGAGGCTACCCCCGTATAGCAGAACATTTTCCCGTATTCATCGGCATATGATCCCTCAACATATTTATCTAAATCCTCCTGAGTATAATCTTTTAGGAAGTCCAAGTTGTCACCGGAAAAGTCTCCCTGGTCTGAAAAATAGCAGTAATTCTCATCAAAAAACGCAGGCGTAAGAAGCTCAGCCTCTCCTTCATCACCAAACGGCCCATCGTCATCAGAAATGCCCAAATCTCCGAGTGGCCCTCCATGCCCCATGAGCCCTCCAGGTGCAAGAGGTCCTGTAATAGGGATATCTGCAATATCAAAGAGGGCACCATCCCATTTTGGGTCATAATTTGGAACTTGGAGTATATCTACTTGAGTATTGCGGAATACCAACTCTGCAATATCACCCCTGGTCATAAGGGCACCAATGTCCTCTTGTGGCACAATATTCATCTCTTGAGCTGGCTCCAAATAGGGTTCGTACCACTCAGCTCCCGGGCGGTTTTCGATTTCCCAGCCTGTAACTTCTCCTAGGATTTTGATGGATTCAATCTCATTTATGGTCTGCGCAGGTTTAAAAGTTCCATCTGGATAACCATTGATCCAGCCTTCATCTTTAGCAGTGCAAATATAGGGCGTATACCACTCACCGGCAGGAACATCCGGAAAACAGGACTCCTGGTTTGATGAAACGGGGATATCATTGCCCTCAATAGTCATCTTCAAAAATTCCGCTCTGTTAATGTTGTCACCTGGGCGATAATCTACTACTTCAGTCGTTTGGCCGCTATCACCTTGCACTACACCAGTATTCTTCAGGTAGTATATTGCATTAAAGTTCTCATGATCCATGGATACATCACCAAACATTGAATTGTTCAGATAGCCGGAAGCATCAAACATAACGTCGGCTGCAACAGCTGAGGGGGTTAGGAATGCGAAAAAAACTAGGAAAAGAATGAGTTTATTTCTCATGGAGCGAGGGTTATTAATAGAAGTAGTTTACCCAAAAAAAGTGCATTTCACTATTGACTCTAAATGCGAAATATGCTAATATATAGATGGTTTTAAAACAAAAACAAACGTTCATTTAAACACCGGTTCACAATTTTCTTCAGAGAGTGCTGTGCTTGCTGGATTTGTTGGCCTCGGCTAGTGAATTTAGTAAGTGCAGCACCCTCTGAAGAAGACTTCTCCCAAGAGTGCTGTACTTGCTTCGTTTCGATGCTTGCATTGTTACCTAGTAAGTGCAGCACTCTCGGGAGAAATTGATTCCCCCAAGAGTGCTGTACTTACTGTGTTTCGATGCTTGCATTGTTACTTAGCAAGTGCAGCACTCTCGAGGGAAGTACCCTTTCAGCCTTAACCTCGGTTAAAGCACAAAATACCCTTAAAAGTATCTTGTAGGACAACCACCACGAGAACCCGACCGCTTCTCACCCACCATAGAGAAGCGGTCATTTTTATATATAGATTTAGGCATTGACAATCAGCCCAGCATACCTACCCTGGATACAGGTATATCAAGAGCTTATTCATGTCAAAGTCATGCCATAGTCAACATGGGAAGAAAAAAAGAACAGATTATTTTTTGTGGACCACATTAACGGTTATAGCACTTGGGTACGCAATATACTTTTTTAAACCTACAGACGAAGTGCTTAAGACTTTTAGCTTAAGTGTTTTTGAATTAATGAATCGGATGAGTTGGGGATTAGCCCTTGGAATCATCTTTGTAGGCCTACTCGAAAATATACCACGACAATTCATCAGTGCAGCTATGGGAAAAGGCGGGACTATAACTGGCATCCTACGTGCCACTGGAGCAGGAGTATTGCTCGATCTTTGCTCCCACGGCATCCTATTAGTTGGCATGAAATTATACCAGCGTGGCCTCTCATTGGGCCAGACCATGGCCTTTTTAATAGCTAGCCCTTGGAATTCACTTTCACTTACATTGGTACTCTGGGCCTTGGTCGGATTCAAGTGGATGATCACTTTTTTACTGCTTTCAGTAGTTATAGCGGTCATATCCGGGGTTATCTTCGATCTCATGGTTAAAAGAGGGATTCTCCCAAAAAATCCTAATCAAGCCAGTACACCAAAGGATTTCTCATTCTGGAGAGATCTTAAAAAAGGTCTGGGAAACCATCACTTTTCAGCACGCTGGATAGGGGCGGTACTCTGGAATGGTCTCAAAGGCTCGAAAATGATCCTCCGTTGGATTTTCTTTGGAGTGATAGTAGCTGCTCTAATTAGAACCTTTCTTCCACCAGAACAATTTCAGACACTATTTGGCCCATCAATTCTTGGCCTCGGGATGACACTCTTGATCGCTACCATTCTAGAAGTCTGCTCAGAGGGTTCCACGCCAATCGCTGCCGAAATACTTACTCGTGCCGGCGCACCGGGAAATGCTTTTGCCTTCCTTATGACAGGAGTTTCTACTGACTACACAGAAATCATAGCGCTAAAAGAAACCACTAAGTCATGGAAAATCTCACTGTTCCTGCCACTAATAACTCTCCCCCAGATAATTATTCTAGCTCTAATAATGAATAAGAGTGTTCTTGTCTAGGCTCTTCGGCGCCTCCTTGGGTTTTGTTCGCTCCTAGTACCTCCACCAACATTGGTAACTCTGTGAGCTGTACCGCTAAGCGAATCCCACGCAGCTTGAGAAACTCCTAGCTGATTTCTGGTTTCGGCATCAAGCTCCATGCCAGTCGTCCTGCCAACGCTGTCGCGAGTTTCCTCCATACCAGGTAGCTCCAGTTGTCCTCTAAAGGTTTTTACGTCTAGCTTGCCACGGAATGCGCGGAAAAGTTTGTCATACATGTCGGAGATTAGATCCTTGGTAGCATCAATGTCACCAGTTCGAGCAACCAGATACAACTCATGTAAATCTCTTAGACCAACGGTTATAAGTGTGTTAATAACAAATTGCAGGAATGCAGCCTGCTGGACAATATCTCTAACACCAGTGTCTATAAGACGATCTCTCATCATATCTCCAATAAAAGAGGTAATCAGTATTCTCCTTGCATAGTTATTTTCATAGGCAGCAGGGTATTCCCGCCTAGGGAATAAATCACCCACAAGATCGACATCGTCAATTTCTGCTTCAACAATATACATTTCTAGGTCGTCTACCTCTTGAGCCAAGGATTCAGCTTGTTCACGAAGAGTCGGTATGGGTTTTTGAACATCAGAATTGTCAGCAGCTTCAGCCATAAAGTTTCTTTACCAATACCATATTATACCACAATAGCATGGACGGGGCAAGGCGCCGCTCTTTGACAGGGGCCTCGATTTGTACTAAAGTACCCTCTATTTCAGTCAAAAATGACATCACCATCTGACACAGCAAGGACGCTCTGGGGGGCTATAGAAGAATTTGCCAAACCAGAGGACCTACCTAGTAGTAGTGGGCAGGTTTATAGATTCGATCAGCCAGGAGTAAAAGCAGTGAGCTTCAGGAGAGGTGATTTCCAGCCATCAGCGGACAAAGTCAATCCGATATCACTTGCATTGAGAAATTGTGAGCTTGGCTCAGAACAAGAACTTGAAGAAATTAAGCGTCGTTTAAGGGAGGAATTAGGAATAGAAATAGAATTAAGATATGACCCAATCAGAGAAGTAGGAGTTAGTATGATAATCACGGAGCTAATTCTAACTTCAACGGGAGATATTTGGGGAATGTTCAGACAAGCCTGCGACGATGTAGTATAATCAAACCCATGAAAATCGCAGTACTTTTATCGGGTGGAGTAGATAGTTCAGTTGCGCTGAAGCTCTTGAGAGAGCAGGGCCATGATCTTACAGCTTTTTACATAAAAATTTGGCTTGAGGATGAGTTGAGCTTTTTGGGTAGTTGTCCATGGGAGGAAGACTTGAAGTTCGTGCGCGAAATCTGCAACAAGGAAAAAATCCCACTGGAAATAATCCCTCTACAGAGAGAATACTTCGATACGGTCGTTGATTACACTTTGACTGAAGTTAAGGCAGGAAGAACGCCAAATCCGGACATTATGTGTAACAACAAAATTAAATTTGATCTAGCATTAGAGAAGATAGATCCCAGTTTTAAGAAGATTGCCACAGGGCACTATGCCCAAGTAATCGAGGAAAACGGAGAGTACCTCCTAAAAAAAGCACCAGACCCAATAAAGGATCAAACATATTTCTTGTCAAATTTAAGCCAAAAACAGTTGAATCGCTTGATCTTTCCAATAGGAAATCTCAAAAAGGCAGAAGTTCGTACACTCGCTCAAAAATTTGAACTACCCAACAAGGAACGCAAGGATAGTCAGGGCATTTGTTTTCTGGGAAAGCTAAAATACAATGAATTCATCAAGCATTATTTAGGTGAGAAGAAAGGAGATATTATCCAGCTTGAAACAGGTAAGAAACTAGGTGAACACAACGGTTATTGGTTCTATACCGTAGGCCAGAGAAAGGGGATTGGCATAGGAGGGCTCAAAGGGTCAGAAGGTGAACCATTTTACGTTGTAGAAAAAAATCTAGAAAAGAACATTGTGTACGTTTCAAACAAATATCACTCATCTGACAAAAACCGAGATCAACTCGAGGTCGATAATCTGAGTTGGTTTTCTGGTAGAATGCCTACCAAAAATCGTTTGCAAGTAAAGCTAAGACATGGAGAACATAGTTATAACTGTGAAATCAACCCTCTCTCAAAAGAAAAAATCTCTCTCAAACTTGATGCTCGCGATCAGGGAATAGCCTCAGGCCAATTCACTGCATTTTATGATGGGGAGGTCTGCCTCGGGTCTGGAGTGATAGTGTAGCCTACTCAGTCATATACTCCTTAATCAACTCAGCGGCCTTTTGAAGATTTGAAAAAGTTACATTAGGCAATGACCCTCGCGCAAAAGTTCTGTAATCACTCTTTTCTCGTTCAGCTTCGGAGAAAAACAAATTGGCAGGGATCAAAACCACTCCCTTTTTAGCTAGACCAGTGAAAAGCTCCTCACCCTCAAGGCCCTCTCGTTTTTGACCAGGAATTTCCATTAGATCAAAGCAGGTGTAATAAAGATTTTTGTGATAATCCAATCCCAAAATTTCATGGAAGCTCTCCATATTTGACCTAATTCTCTTTAAGTATTCATTCCTATCATCATCACCAAAAATCATGTGTGAAATCCCCATATACTGAGACGGTCCGGGCACAAACGTAACATGTTGAAATTCTCCAAGGATCCCCCCGGGAGCTTTAGCAAAAACCAGCAAAGTCATCAGATCTGGTGCAATCTCCTCCGGCTTTCCAAGCAATTCCCATAGGTACTCCTGTGCTTCCTTTGCAATGATATACTCTCCAAACCTTAGCCCTGTCGATCTCTCAATCTTACTGCGGCCACCAATCATAATTGTCCTTTTTCTAGCAAAATGCATGATATTCTTCTTTCTTTCAAAGAAAAAATCGCTATACACTTCGTCAGAAACAATGAGAACATCCCTTTCCTCTGCGAATTGAGCGATCTTGCGCATAAAATCTTCATCATTCATGAACCCAGTAGGATTATTCGGATCGATTAAGCAGATTAGCTTAAGATTCTCGGGAACCTCAGCCAAAATCTCATCCAAATCTCCAACAACCTTTCCTGTTGCAGGATCAATCGGAATAGAAAAAGTACTTAGACCGCGATTCTCAATGATGGTGTTGTAGGGAGCATAAACAGGAGAGTTAAGCAGAACGGTATCACCCTTCTTCAAAAATCCAATCTTCTCGTCGCACAGAACCTCAAAAATAGTCCCAATCCCATGAGAAACACCCTGCATCAAAATCAAATCCCTGTAATCTATGTCCAACCCAAGTCTCTTATTGTAGTGATGGGCAATCACCGTCCTCACCAGAGGCTCGCCATTAGGAATATGATATGACCCTCCAGATACCGTTGAGTATTTAAACATTTCAAAGATTATTTCTCTTTTATCCCAACCCAAACCTTGCTCTGCCGCATATTTCCCAATTCTAGTCAGAAAGAAATAGAAATTCTTTAAGAGGCGCTCAGCCTTTGCTGGGGAATAAACCTCTTGGGCCATATCTTGGATGGCTTTCCACAAAGTCTCAAAGTCATCACGATTATCAGACGCAAAATGATGGCTTGGATTGTTAAACATCATATCAACCTCTAGGAGGAATGAATAAAACTCCCGACCATTAACAGACGGAGAAAAGCCATATCCAGGATCACCTCTAGAAAGATCTACGACATTCTCTACGCCAACACTCTCATCGGCGATATGACGTAGCACACGAAAAATCCTAAATGGATTATCCAACTTGAGATCAAAACCCCATTTATTGTCACGAAGTTTCATGTAGAGTAATAAAAACGTAAGCACTCTATCACAGGCGACCAGTCCTGGGCTATGCAAATTAAATGATATGGCTATAATTGAGGTATGAAAATCACTAGTTCAGCCTTTGAGCACAATCAGAGCATCCCTCCCAAATACACTTGCGATGGGGATGACACAAATCCACCCCTTTCTATCTCAGAAATTCCCGAAGGGTGTAAAAGCCTTGTTCTGATTCACGACGATCCCGATGCTCCTGGAGGCACTTGGGTACACTGGATCCTATGGAACATAGAGCCCTCCGTAACAGAAATTGAGGAAAACTCAGTCCCTCCCGGTGCAAAGCAAGGTACAAACAGCTGGGATCGCACAGGATATGGCGGTCCTTGTCCTCCATCTGGCGTTCATCGTTACTGTTTCAAACTCTACGCACTTGACGTAGTATTAGATTTTGATGAGAGCACAACTTCTGAGGATCTGGAAGAGGCTTTACAAGGCCACACCTTGGAATCAGCAGAGCTCATTGGCATATACCAAAAGGCCTAAATCTGGTATAATTACCAGATGGCTAAACACAAATTAATTGTCATTCTGGGCGTTTTTTCTCTGGGATTAGTAGTCGCCTCTTTGCTAATAGGGCAATCGGCGAGTGATGATCTTAGCGCTGCAATATTTAAAGAAAAGTACTCCTATCAAAAATTTGACGATGTAGATAACGGAAAATGGTACTCTGCAGCGATAGCAAATTTGTCGATGAGAGGAATCATCAATACCAACGCAAAAAAATTCTATCCAAATAATTTTATGAGGCGGGGTGAGGCAGCGGTTCTTATGGATAACATGCTCAACTACATAGAGGAGGAACTTGAAGGACCAAGGAAAAAGCAAACCAAGAAAAAGAAAGAAAACGATAAGGATTTTGACCCTCTAAGGACACTAGAGGATCTCCAATTGCCTAGCACCCATAATTTGAGTGTGCCTTTTTCTTCTCAGGCACCATTTGGGAATTGGGATATGCCTTATCAGGAAGCCTGTGAAGAAGCCGCAATGCTCATGGTCGAGTATTATTTGAGAAATGATGAGCTAAGCAAAATAACCGCCGATATGGAGACCCAGGACATAGTAAAATGGGAGAATGAGCACGGTTATGCAGTTGATATTTCAGCTCAACAGATCGTAGATATTCTAAATAGTTATTTCTCGAGAGAAGCTCGTCTTTACGTTGGAGCGGATGTCACAATAGACAACATCAAAAAGATGTTAGCCGCTGGATATCCCGTAATTCTTCCAACAGCCGGTCAAGCCCTTGGTAATACCAATTTCACTGGAGCTGGGCCTCTTTACCATATGGTGGTCGTCGTAGGCTATCAAAATGGCAAATTTATTACTCACGATCCAGGGACTACAAGAGGCAGAGAATATATCTACGACGAAAAGATTCTATTTGAGGCAATACACGATTGGTCTGGAAAAAAGGACGACGTCTACAACGGCCAAAAAGCAATGGTACTAGTATCTCCTTAGACACTACATTCCCTTAATTGTAACGTCTCCCTTTATCTTACATTGGCAACAAAGACGGTGAGTGCCGTCTTTCATACCCATCATATCTAGAGTTTGATCTTCAACTTCTGTAATGTCACTCAAATTTTCCTTTCCTTCTTTGATTTCGACTATACAAGTCCCACAGACTCCATCTTCACAGCCATAGGCGATAGGCCAACCCCGACCTTTTGTGGCATCTTTAAGAGAAGTGTCAATTTCCGCATCAGCCTGGTCCCCTGTATCTGTGAATGTTACTTTTGGCATGCGCGGATTATATCACAGTTGTGATAAAAAGCACTTTAAAAGAACCAGGGCCTTAAGTTATACTAACCACGTGATAGATATATACACGAAAAACTATTGTCCTTTCTGCATGAAAGCCAAAACACTTCTCAAATCTCTGGATGTGGAGTTCACTGAACATGACATCACAGACACACCAGAAAAAATGCAAGAGTTGTCCGAAAAATCCGGCCTCATGACAGTCCCTCAGATTTTTGTGGGAGAAAAAAGTCTGGGTGGATACTCAGATATAGCTAAACTTCACGAAGAAGGTAAATTAATCGATCTTCTTAAAAGCAGTTAATGTCCTGGAAATTTAAGCAAATCTTAGAAACTTTTAAAAAGAGTAGCAACTTCAGGCTACTCAAAGATTCCGAACATGGGATTGAGCGAGAATGCCTTCGTGTCAGCCCAAAAGGCAGACTTTCACAAACATCGCATCCTTACAAATTGGGGTCAGCACTAACGCATCCATACATCACAACAGACTTTGCAGAGTCCCAATTAGAATTGGTTACTCCAGTTTTCAAAAAAGAAGAGTCAGCTCTGTCCTTTTTGAAGGACATACATGTATTCACTAATAAGAATCTCAAGAGTGAACATGTTTGGCCATTGAGCATGCCCTGCATTTTACCGTCAGAAAACGACATCCCACTGGCACAGTATGGAAAATCAAGAGAGGGTAAAAAAAGAACAGATTACAGACTTGGGCTAGGCTATCGCTATGGCAGAAAGATGCAGACTGTTTCAGGGACTCACTACAATTTTTCCTTTTCAGAAAAGTTCTGGGACAGAATGCACAAATTGTATGGAGGAAAGTCAAATCGACAAAAATTCATATCAGAGTCCTATCTGAAATTGGTTCGAAATTTCTTGAGATTAGGGTGGCTAAACACCTATCTATTTGGTGCTGCCCCCGCAGTAGACAAGAGCTATCTCAGCAAAAAACACCCTGCAATCAAAAAATTTGATAAATATACTAGGTTTTCGCCACATGCAACTTCTCTACGGCTGAGTAACGTCGGGTACTACAGCGTTGTTCAAAGTCAGCTGGCAATATCATTCAACAATCTGGACGATTATATTTACGATCTCAAATGTGCGATATCCATGTCCAGTCCAAGATACAAAGGTATTAAAGGGCTAAACGACCATATACTTCAAATAGAAAACGAGCACTATTCGCGAATCAGACCAAAACCTTGGCTGAGAGAAACTGAAACCCCACTGGAGGCGCTCGAAAGAGATGGAATAAAATATGTTGAAGTAAGAGCTGTTGATATTAATCCATACGAAGCAATCGGCCTAAAAAAAGATCAACTGTGTTTTCTCCATGCCTTCCTTGTCTACTGCCTTTTTAAGGAAAGTCCTCAAATTAATAGGAAGGAAGAAAAAACCATTACGGATAATCAAAACAAAGTTGCGCTATATGGGCACAAACCCAACCTCAAACTGAGAAACAAAGGGAAAATGATTGATATGAAAACCTGGGGAGAAAGGATTCTCGGCGAAATAGGAATTGTCGCAGAACTGATGGACAAAAATTTCCCAGGCGCAAGGTACGGCAGGTGCTTAGGGCATGAGATAAACAAACTAAGGAATCCAGAGTTAACACCATCGGCAAGAATTCTCTCAGAAATGAGCGAAAAAAAAGAAAGTCACACCAGTTTTGCAATGAGGCTAGCCAAAAAACATAGGAAAGAACTCCAAAAAGAACGCCTAGGTAAAACGCTCGAAGAGAAATTCAATAAGCTCTCAGAAAAATCTCACAAAGATCAGCGTAACAAAGAAATAATTGAAGAGACCTTGTTTGAGGGCCATGAAGATATGGAGCCATCCACGCAAATACTAATGAAGGAAGCTCAGGAGCAGGGAATAAGAGTTGAAATACTGGATCGAGGAGAAAACTTCATACTGCTATCCAAAGGGAGAAATCACCAATACATAAAACAAGCATCCAAGACCGCAAAGGATTCCTACATATCCTATTTGATAATGGGAAACAAGAATATCACCAAGCAAATTCTGGGAGAAAACGGTATCAGGGTGCCCTTTGGAGAAATGTATGAGACCAAAGAGAGCGCGATAGGTGATTATGCACGGTTCGCACAAATAAAATGTGTAGTAAAACCGGTTTCCGCAAATTACGGTATTGGGATTTCCTTTGTAGAACCATGGAAGAAGGGGGACTACAAAAGTGCTGTAATAGAAGCGTTCAAACACAGTAAATCTATAATAGTAGAGGAGTATATTGAGGGAGAGGAATATCGATTTCTGGTGATAGATTATAAAACTATCTCTGTCCTAAATCGCATCCCATCGAATGTAATAGGCGACGGAATACATACGATTTCACAGTTGATAGATATTAAGAATAACGATGCCGAAAACTATAAATTCTTCGCCGATTACACTTTAAAAAAAGGGTCAACCGAGAGAGCAAACCTGAAATCTCAGAATCTTATTTTCAAAAGCATTCCAAAAAAAGAGAAACAGGTGTTTTTGAGAACGAATTCAAATGTAGCAACTGGGGGTGACCCAATTGAGCTTAGCGATACAGTATCTGACAAGTTCAAAAAGATAGCCGAAAAGGCAGCACGATTAGTTGAAGCAAAAGTTTGTGGCGTAGACATGATAATAAATAAGGGTAAGTATTCAATAATCGAGCTCAACTACAATCCTGCCATCCAGATGCACGAATATCCAATAAAAGGCAAAGGGCGCAAAGTTGCAAAATCCATACTAAAACTCCTCGGTTTTTAAAAAATTTAGGGCTAGATTTATTTTTAAAATTTCTTTAGTCTACTTCAAATACAATGGGCATCTTAAATGTGTACCGATGGTCCGATGAATCGAACCAACCGAATACAAACATATACTAAAATAACAACTAAATTTATCTTAAAATGATAAAACAAAACGAGACGTTCCTAAAGCGTGAAGGCAAATTCCTTCTGCTAATGGGATTGTTTGTCGTGGCCTGTGGCATTTTTTACGGGCAACCCGTGATTGCAATGTGGATTGGCTTTGCTCTAGCGGGATACAGTGCTGTCTCAAACGATAGCATTCAAACCTTAGGGACTTTTATATCTTCCAATCGAAATGTGAGGTGGTGGATCCTATGGCTTTTTATAGGAGGTATCCTAGCAGCGGTAATGCTTTACGGCTGGCACAGTAACGGGGGAGACATTGCCTATGGACGGCTGGAACGTATACCCCAACCCACAGAATTCCATTTCTTGCAACTCTTAGCACCAGTAGTGCTTCTAATTCTTACTCGCTTCAAAATGCCTGTAAGTACGACATTCCTTTTGTTGGCAGTTTTTAGTAACTCCAAAACGATTGGAGGTATGCTCGAAAAAACATTCGTGGGCTATTTTGTAGCATTTATGAGTGCACTATTGATCTGGGCCATAGTGGGAGAATTGATGAAGAGGAAGATATTCTTCGTGGAAAATTATAATAAAAAAGCATGGAGGATATTTCAGTGGATTGCGACTTCATACCTTTGGATAACCTGGTTAATGCAGGATCTGGCGAATGTCGCAGTTTTCCTTCCACGTGCATTATCTTTTTCACAAGTTCTGGCAATGGTGGCCTTCCTTTTCTTAGGGATGGGCCTTTTATTATACCTTCGGGGAGGACGTATCCAACAAATTATCACAGAAAAAACTGATGTAGTTGACGTGAGAGCCGCAACCATTATCGACCTAGTCTTCGGGACAATTCTGCTCATATTCAAAACCTGGAATAATCTCCCGATGAGTACAACCTGGGTATTTTTGGGGCTGCTAGCCGGACGAGAAGTCTCACTTACAAGATTTACAGGACACAGGAAGCCATATGTTCGAACACTGGGGCTTGTTATGAAAGATCTGGCTTTTGCTAGTATTGGACTTATTCTGTCCCTGTTAATGGCTTGGATTGCAAGGGCAGATTTTGATATTGCACAACTGCTGGAGATAAGCCTGTTTTGAGATGGCTTTGACATGAGCGGATAACAATAGCATAATCCCAGCACTATGCGACTTAAGACTCCTATCGTAAAGGTTCGCGATGTCGAAATGGGTGGCAATCACCCTATTGTTATCCAGTCCATGACAAACACCGACACTGCGGATGCACAACTTACAGCAAATCAATGCATTGAGCTTGCAGACGCAGGCTCCGAGATTGTGCGTATCACAGTAAATGATGAAAAAGCAGCCCAAGCTGTTATGGAAATCCGGAAAATACTCGATGACAGGGGATACTCCCATTTGCCGATCGTAGGGGATTTCCATTATAACGGGCACACACTTCTAACCGACTACCCAAAATGTGCTTTAACATTAGACAAATATAGAATAAACCCCGGAAATATCGATTATGGAAGCAGGGAAAATAAAAATTTTGAAACAATAGTCAAGGTCGCCATCGAAAACGACAAGCCCGTAAGGATAGGAGCCAATTGGGGCTCAATTGATCAAAGGCTTCTAACAGAGATGATGGACAAAAACTCAAACATAGCTAAACCAAAATCAGACAAGGAAGTCATTATAGATACTTTAGTAAAAAGTGCGCTGAGATCCGCAGAGAACGCAGAAAAACTCGGACTTAAGAACAACAAAATTGTACTTAGTGTCAAAATGTCAGATGTCCAGGATGTAATAAGTGCCTATGAATTGCTTAATCAAAGGATGCTCAATCACCCATACGTCCTGCATCTAGGGCTAACAGAAGCCGGAAGCGGCATGCAAGGACTGATTGCAAGCAGCGCTGTCCTTGCCATCCTACTAAATCAGGGAATAGGCGACACGATACGAATATCCCTTACACCGAAACCAGGCGAGCCTAGAACAAAAGAAGTCGAAGCATGCAAAACTCTTCTTCAGGCAATGGGTTATCGCCACTTCAAGCCTCAAGTGACAAGTTGCCCAGGGTGTGGGCGCACCGAGAGTGCTTTCTTTCAAGATTTAGCAAAGGACGTAAATCAATACATTTCTATAAAAATGAGTGAGTGGCAAAAAAAATATCCACGAGTCACTGAAATGAGGGTGGCTGTAATGGGTTGTACAGTAAATGGGCCAGGAGAGTCCAAGCACGCTGATATTGCAATTAGCCTTCCGGGAAAAATGGAAGAACCGGTTGCGCCAACATATATAAGGGGGAAATTCCACAAAAACCTTACTGGCGAGAAAATTCCAGAACAATTCATAGAATTGTTAGAAAATTTTATAAAAACTTGCTACTGTTGATCCCACCTAACCAAAAAACATGATTCTTTCTGATAAGACACTCAAAGAAATGATCAAGAGCGGAGAGCTCGTTGTTGATCCAATTGATGAGAAATCAATCCAACCAGCTTCAATAGATTGCCGCCTTGGAGATCACTTTCTCGTAGTTGAAGAAAACCAGATGGACATAATTACTTTGGACTCCGAAATCAAATATAGAGAGTATCAGGGCAGCTCGATAACCATTCCTCCACACTCTTTTCTGCTCGCCACGACACAAGAATATATTGAAGTGCCAAGTGATATAACATCATTTGTAGAAGGGCGTAGCTCGATTGGTCGTATAGGTCTTTTTATACAAAACGCGGGGTGGGTCGATCCTGGATTTAAAGGCCGCATAACGCTTGAACTTTATAATGCAGGCTCTCTCCCAATAAAACTTGAAGCAGGCAAAAGAATATGCCAATTGGTTTTTTGTAAAATGGACCATCGTGCGCAGAATCCATATAAGGGAAAATACCAAGGACAGAGAAAAGCGGTTGGTAGCCGCATATATCAGGATCAGGACAGACTGCATATTGGCCTCGATCAACCACTAAAAGATCTTAAAAAAACAGTATGAAACAATATTTGGAACTAGTAAAAGAAGTGCTTGAAAACGGAACAGAAAAAAGTGATAGAACTGGTACAGGTACTATCTCAATTTTTGGTGCCCAAAAGAAGTATGATTTAAGAGAAGGATTCCCAATGGTTACGACAAAAAAAGTACGATATGACGCTATTGTAAGAGAGCTTTTGTGGTTTTTGCGCGGATCTACAAATATTAATGACGATCTTACTCAGCATACCCCTATTTGGGATGCCTGGGCTGATGAAAAAGGAGAGCTGGGACCAATTTACGGATTTCAGTGGCGAAAATGGCGCAAAATAAAAGAGAAATCAGACGGAACAATCGAAAAAATCCATATCGATCAAATTCAAGGGGCAATCGACACAATCAAGAACAATCCAGATTCTCGGCGCATAATTGTGAGTGGATGGAATGTTGCAGATATAGAAGAAATGGCTCTGCCTCCATGCCACACGCTTTTCCAGTTTTACGTAGTTGATGACCGATTAGATCTTCAACTCTACCAGCGTAGCGCCGATATTGCGTTGGGAGTGCCATATAACATCGCTAGTTATGCGACACTTCTCAGCATGGTGGCTCAGGAATGCGACCTCACTCCAGGAGTATTTGTCCACACTCTCGGTGATGCCCACATTTACTCGAACCATATAGAGGGCTTAAAGCAGCAGCTCACTCGTACCCCAAAAAGTCTTCCTCATCTAGAAATAGCCAAAAAATCCTTCTGGGATCTCAAATTTGAGGATTTCGAGCTCAAAGATTATGAGCACGATAAGTTCATCAAATTCCCAATTGCTGTATAATGGGTTCGTGAAAACCCCACCAATTTACATCATAGTTGCTGTCGATGAAAATAACGGCATAGGAAAAGACGGGAAACTTCCTTGGCATTTCTCAAAGGAATTAAAATACTTCCAGAAAACGACTGCCGAAACAAGCGATCATGAAAAGCAAAATGCTGTCATCATGGGGAGGAAAACCTGGGAATCGATCTCACCCAAATATCGTCCTCTCAAAAATCGGCAAAACATTGTGATGACGCGTGATCACAATTTCAAAGTTGATGGCGCAAAAGTCGCCAACTCTTTAGAAGAAGCGATCTCACTTGCTGATAACGAAACAGAAAAAATCTTCATAATCGGTGGAGGCAAGGTGTTTGAAGAAAGCCTGGAAAATCCTCAATTAGACGGCATTTATCTCACAAAAATTCAATCGAAGTACGATTGTGATACTTTCTTCCCAGATATACCTTCTCAATTCAACAAAACTCAAGAACTTGGAGAAGACCAAGAGGATTCAGTGAAACTAAAATATACTCTACACGAAAAATAGCAGGCAAATCAGCCTATACAAATATTGCAGTTGTCATTCAATTGCCTATTGACTAGCCTAAGACCAGCGGCCATAAGAAACAAACTCACAATTTTGAATGCAAGATTGTAAGTAGTGAAAACCGTAAGGCCAAGGCTAACACCAAACAAAGATATCACCGGCAAAGTGCAAGCAGTACAAAAAACAGTAAATCCCCCAACTAATAAACCGGCGCCTGTAGCAGATGAGGCAGCCAATTTGGATCGTCTCTTTTGGAAAAGAGTCACGACTCCAGCAATCATAATTCCTGCCATCAAACTCAGCAGAACCGAGAAAATCACATTGGTAGCATTATAATTTCCTCCCACTACACACATAAGATCTCGAACCCCAGGAAGATTCTTCATCATCCAGAAGTTGAGATCGAAAAAGAGCACAGCAGACCCAATCATTACAAATAATTGTGTAGGACTAGCCAGATTTTTTAGAACTGCCAACTTCATTTTATTTTGCTAACTCTGCTTCGATTACAGATTCAAAAGCCGCAAACGGTTGAGCACCTGAAATGACATTTCCATTAACAATGAATCCAGGAGTTCCACCAATACCAGCTCTTGCAGCATCAGCCTGATCGCCATCAATCTCCTCCTTAAATTTGTCGGTATCAATGCAATCATCTAATTCATCGGAGTCTACACTTAGCTCTGCAGCTTTCTCCCTCAATAGGTCAAATTTTATTCCCGCCTGATCCGTGGTCTGGAATATTTCGTCATGAATCGCGAAATATCCCTCATCTCCCGCCTGATCCCTTACACACTCGGCAAAAAGAGCTGCAGGATAAGCATCAGCATGAAAACTCAGAGGTAGATCACGGTAAACAAATTTAACTTTTCCTGTATCAATGTAGTTTTCTTTAATCTGAGGCAAAGTGTCGGTATAAAACTTAACACAGAAAGGACATTGATAATCGGAAAACTCTACAATGACCACAGGGGCATCATCCTCACCCAAAAATGCATCGTCATCCGTAAAATCACCATCTACTTTTGTGGGTTTGGGAGCACCCCGATCCCCAGGCGCATTTTCTGCGATATAGGAATCAATACCATCCGCTATCTGAGCCTGTAAATCCTCAGCATCCATGCCGCCGCCCCCACCATTCCCTGAAACCTGAGTCCCAAGATATACGAGGGAACCAGAAATAACTGATGATGCAAAAACGATCGCAACTATCAGTCCTGTACTACTATTCTTTGCCATAATTTTTTGGTTAGTCTTTCCACAATTATAACGTAAAACCAGCATTCAAAAAAGTGATAACAGTCACATTTGAAACCAAGTCAATCTCTTTGGTTCTAATTTAAAAAGGCAAACCTCCTATCCACCCATTTTGTCTTTGAGTAAACCTTCTTTCCATCAAACCAAAGCTCAGCCTTTGCAGGTTTAAACTTGAAAATCAGATCCCAGTGATTAGTTGAATCATTGCCATTTGGACATTCTTCGTAGCATTTTCCAAGAGCCATGTGCAAACTCTTACCCATTTTCTCATCAAAGAGAATTTGTCTCGTGCCCTCCTTGATATTATCATTCATCCCAAACGCAAATTCGCCATAATAGCGTGAGCCAGGATCAGTATTTAGAATTTTAGTTAGAGCTTTTTGGTTGTTTGACTCTTCCTTAACGACTTTACCGTCTTCCAGCCACAACTTCACCCAATCAAAATCATGAGAACGATAGTGAGTTGGAATATTGTATCGAATAACTCCATTTACCCCTGTCTTAACAGGAGAAGTAAATATCTCCCCGTCCGGAAGGTTACATTTCCCACAACAGGTCTTCCACTTTTGCCCGCCCACTTTCACTTTCAGGTCAGTCTCTTTCCCCTTGATATGAACCTCTTTAACCTTCGTCATCAATTTCTTGAATTTGATCTGTTTCTTTTCTTCCTTCTTCCAGTCCAGCAAGCAACTATCAAAAACAAAATCCTCCCACTCCTCTATGCTTTTTTTTGCAAGGGCAGCAGAGGCTAAATTGGGATAATAAAAAAGGCACCACTTCTTTTTATGCAAGATATCAGACAGGGGCTTGCGAGCCTTTTGCACCATCATGATCTTCTTGTGGGGCACATCGGTAAGCTCGTAAGGATTAGAATCAGACACAATCTGTACCATCGCGTCGTAACTATCCACAATTTTCTTATCCAAAGGTGTCAAAAGCGTCATCTGCCTTTTATTTGCGTGCTCGAAAAAGATCTTAGCCAACTCGTCACGCGAAAATCTGACATCAACCTGATCTGCTCCAGCTTTGATGCACTCGCGATAAACTTCCTTTACAAGGGGATATGAGTCGAATCCATAGCCGCGTATGAGAACCTTTTCGCCTTTCTTAACCGCAATGGAATAATTTGTGATTATGTCCGCTAATTTGCGAATCTTTGTTCGGTCGACCATGAAAGTGAGGTTAGTATTTTGGAGCTATTCTACCTCACTTGCCCATCTCCTACAATCTGCCATTTGTAGGAAGTCAGTTCTTTGATGCCCATAGGACCGCGAGCATGGAGTTTTTGCGTGCTGATACCAACTTCTGCGCCCAAACCAAATACAGCACCATCAGTAAAACGAGTAGAAGCATTCACAAAGACGGAGGAAGCATCAACACTTTTCAAGAATTTTTCAGCACTACCTTTATCCTCAGTCAAAATAGCCTCACTGTGCATGGAGCCTAGTTTATTTATATGGGCGATCGCTTCATCGAGACTATCCACCGTCTTTATTGACATCTTCAGACTCAAATACTCAAATCCAAAATGTTCTTCACCTGCTTGATGGAGTAAATCCTTAGAATAACTATTCCTCAGAGCATTGTAAGAATCCTTATCAGCAAAAATCTCGACCTTCTTTTCCTCTAATTGATGAATAATCTTAGGCAGATCAGATAAACGGGATTTATGAATAATCAAAGTATCAAGTGAATTACACACACTTGGTCGCTGAGTTTTAGCATTGAAAATAATGCCTGGAGCCTTATCCAAATCTCCTGATTCGTCGAAATAGGTGTGACAAACGCCCCGACCAGTTTCAATCACAGGGATCGTGGATGTAATCCTAACGTGATCAATCAATTTCTGGCTTCCGCGTGGAACAATCACGTCAACATACTTGTCTGCCTTTAAAAAATCACTGACTATGCTGCGATCATTGGGGAGAAGGACAACAATATCCTTGAGGTCACCCAAGACTTCCTCAATGATACCCTGCAAAACTTTGTTAGTATTTTCACACTGAGACCCACCCTTCATAACACAGGCATTCTTTGACTTGAAGCATAGAGCAAAAATATCAACGATAACATTTGGCCTTGCTTC
>CAZCLD010000012.1:0-17035 GCA_964499425.1 uncultured Candidatus Peribacteria bacterium
GTCGGCTTTGGAATACGGACGCGATTTCGACTTTAATAGACCTTTTTTCGAACAGTTTAATGAGCTATGGGAGGAAGTACCAAAGCTGAACCTAATAGTTTTGGGGGATAACGAAAACAGCGATTTTACCCACGACAATTATCGCCTCAAAAACTGCTATCTTGTTTTTGATGGAGAGCAAGCCAAGGATTGTCAATATGGTGAGACATTCGTAAAGATCCGTGATTGCATGGATTTCTGGTACATGCAAAATTGTGAGCTCTGCTATGAGTGTATGAATTGCTACGATTGTTATAACGTAAGTTTCTCAAGCTACTGTCATAATTGTCAGGATTCAGGATTTTTGATTGATTGCACAGGGTGTAAGAATTGTTTCGGATGTTCTAACCTCAAGCAAAAGCAATATCATATCGGCAACAAGCCATATTCCAAGGAGGAATATGAAAAAATACTTAGCACATATAATCTCAGAAGCTACGATTTCCTGGAAAAACTCAAAAAGGATAGTGACAAATTCTATAAAACGCTTCCCAAAAAATTCATGCGTGGCTTGATGAACGAAAATGTCACAGGAGACAACCTCAGCAATTGTAAGGACACATTTGATTCATACGATTGCAGGGATACACGGGATTGTCGATATTGTACAAACGTCCAACTGTCAGCTCAGGATTGCTATGACATTGATATATGGGGAGACAATCTTAAACGTGCCGTCGACTGCGATTGTGTGGGGGCAGGAGGGGAGAACATAATTGCTTCCTACTATGCTGCCATTGGTGGGAGTAACATCTTTCATTCGGCTTTTTGCTTCAGGAATAGCCATAACATTTTGGGGTCTGTCGGCTTGATTCAAAAGAAGAATTGCATCCTTAACAAACAATATTCAGAGGAAGATTATAAAGAGCTCAGTAAGCGCATAATTGAACACATGAAAAAAACCGGCGAGTGGGGAGAATTCTTCCCTACCTCTATGTCGGCTTATGGATATAACGAAACTGTCGCTAACGATTATTTCCCAATGACAAGAGAGGAAGCCCTCGCACGGGGATATAAATGGAAAGATCCTGACCCAAAAGATTATTTGCCGCAATCCTGCGAAATCCCAGATAGCATAGATGATGTTTTGGACACCATCTTAAATGAGGTTCTTGCATGTGCACAATGCGGAAGAAACTACAAAATCCAAGACGCTGAACTCCGCTTTCTAAAAAAGAGGGGATTCCCTATTCCTCGCAAATGCTACAACTGTCGTCACGAAGATCGCATGAAAAAGCGTAATCCAAGGAGATTATGGGGAAGACAGTGTTTTAAGTGCAATACAGAAATCAAGACAACTTACGATCCAAATCGCCCTGAAAAGGTCTATTGCGAAAAATGCTATCTAGAAATTAAGGCTTAGTTACTTCCGTCCAAACATCTTCTCGAGCTCACTTAAGGTGAGGGAAACCATCGTGGGTCTGCCATGAGGACAAGTATAAGGCCTTTTTAGCTTTTCCATCTGTAAAATCAAAGCTTGCATTTCATCGAGTCGCAAACCTTGGCCAAATTTAATGGCACTACGACAGGACATGTAAGTGAGGATTTCTTCTATCTTACCCTGCATATTACTAGGGGGCTTTTCGTTTTGTAGGTCATCTAATACCCCCTTAATAACTGTATCAATGTCCTCCCCTGATAAACAACTGGGCACAGCTTGGATTACAAAACTCTTGCCACCAAATGGCTCAATTTCAAAACCCAATCCATCAAAAATCGTCTGATTTTCTTTAATCAACGCCACCTCATCACTTGAAAACTCAATTTGTTGAGGAACAAGAAGTGCCTGTACTGATTTTTCCTGCTTCTCGAACTGATCCATTAGTTGTTCAAAGCGAACTCTTTCATGGGCCGCATGTTGATCAAACAAAACCAGTCCATCCTCTGATTGTGCAACGATATAGGAATCAGCTATTTGGGTAATCGCTTTGATCCTAGGCTCATGAAGCCCTGCAGAATCACGATCCACCATGGTCTTTTTCGAAAACTCCATTGCATCTTTGGCGTTCATCTCTTGATTTGCACTTTTTCCTGGTGAAAAATCCATCTTGGGTTGTTGCATCTTTGGCAAGCTATCACTCATATAATGCCGTGATTCACTAAAGCCTTTTGGCATCAAGTTAGCCTTCTCAAGGGCAGAGGAAACAGCGCCATACACTCTTTTAACAAGTGCTTGTTGATCTTCAAAACGTACTTCAATCTTACGCGGATGCACATTCACATCAATCAAACTCGGATCAATCTTTATATTCAATATAAAAACCGGCTTTTTATTCTCCATCAACATAGAATGATAAGCCGCCTTTATCCTATGAGCTAAGAGGTGATGTTGGATAGCCCTACCATTCACAAAAACATATTGATGGGAGGAAGTACTGCGACTAAGCAAGGGTTTTCCAGCAAACCCGTCCATCTGAAAATCACTCCCACCATAAAAAATCGGTAGCATAGCATCAGCAGTTGCAGCACCAAAAACATCTGAAACACGGGAAATTAGATCTGTAACTCTGGCAAAATCAGAGACCACCTTCCCATTATGGATTAGTTTTAAGGCCATCTCTGGATGAGCTAGGGCAATAGTATTAAAAAGCCCGCTGATATGGCTAAACTCAGTGCTATCCTTTTTCAAATATTTCTGTCTAGCTGGAGTATTAAAGAATAAATCAAAAACCTCGACCACAGTCCCGCGATTCATCCCGGTGTCAGCAATATTCCTTATTTCTCCACCCTCACAATCAATCTGAGATCCACCAATATCATCATCATTCTTACTTTTTATAGTTAATTTAGAAACCGAAGCGATACTTGCCAGAGCCTCACCCCTAAAACCCATGGTTGAAATTGCCCAAAGGTCTTTCTCCTCAGAAATCTTACTTGTTGCATGCCTTTGTAAGGCTAACTGCAGATCATCTCGTGACATTCCCTGTCCATTGTCTGTGACTTTTGTGAAAGCCTTCCCGCCATTTTTCACTTCTACCACAATGCTACTCGCACCAGCATCAATAGAGTTTTCCACTAACTCCTTCACAACCGAAGCAGGCCGCTCAACCACTTCACCAGCGGCAATTTGATTAACCAAATTTTCTGGAAGAATTTTTATAATAGACATCGGACGCCCATTATACTAAATCTTAATAATAAGTCCATTCCCCGCTATTTTCTCCTTCGGAAACGTTGTAGCCATAGGACTTTTTCAGCGTAATTTTATTTTGAACAAAATTATAATCGTAGTAATAAGTGGCGGCAAATCCGGCATCTCCCAATACACCTGTGATAGGAATGATGTTCCCACTTCTTTTTCCAAACTCTGTCATTTGGCCGTAGCAACCACTATTCTCAACATTAGTAAAGGACGCAACCGACAATTTCTTGGTGTCAGTCTCATATTTGAAGGCCTTTCCAACAGCACAATAATCACCAGATACTAGCCCTACAACAAGACCATCATCACTTGAATAACACATTTCTTGTACTTCATTGTCATAGCCTTGAGAGACAAGATAGGCTACCGCATTTGTGAAATCGCTATACCAACTTTTCCCAGCATATTTTGACATACCTCCACATCCATCGAACTCGGTGGTGACAAAGTCGATATATCCACCAAAGCTTATATCTACGGTAGCGGTTTTTGCAGAACCATCGTCAAAATAGGCATCAAACTGATAGGAATTCTGGCCCTGAGCAAGATTTCCCCAATCTATACTGGCCCTATAAACAAACTCATTGTCACCATTTTCGTGGTCTTTGAGTTGATAGACGTCGCCAGTACTCGCAGTCACAACAATTTTATCGGCATTTTCTGAAACAGAACCTTTGAACTCTATCGGTGCAGTATCAAAATTAGCACCAGAAAGGGGAGAATCTAGAGTGATATAATTTCCACCTTGATAGAATTTCAATGTAATTTCCGTAGATTCCTTAGAACCATCTTCGAAATGGGCAATAAACTTATAGGTATTATCTCCTACTGCCAAATTATCCCAAGCAACTTTCGCACGATAACTAAACGTTTCATCCCCGGCTTCAAAATCCTTTAAGGTGTAGGTGTCTGTGTAAAATCCACCAATATCGCTCCCACCGTCAGCCTCAACTACAATCTTTGTTGTATTCGGTGAGACCTCTCCTTCGAATTCCATTGGTTCAACACTGAAAGTGTATCCATCAGAAGGCGAGTCCAAGGTGATAAAACTGTCGCCTTGATAAGTAGGAACTATCTCGACTTCTTTCTCAGGTTCAGCATCACTGTCGTCATCCTCATCCTCGTCCTCATCCTCGTCCTCGTCATCCTCATCCTCGTCCTCATCCTCGTCCTCCTCGTCCTCGTCATCCTCGTCGTCGTCCTCATCCTCATCCTCATCCTCATCCTCATCCTCGTCGTCCTCATCTCCACTCAATTCATCAATTTTATTTTTTAGGTCACTAAGTTCTTCCTCCTCAGTTTTATCCGGTTCAACAGCTGGGTCATCACCTCCTGGAATGAATTTACAACCAGAAAATACTAACGCCAAGAACAGGCTTAGCAAAATTGCTGCAATCTTTTTCATGATATTTTTTTAAAGTATAAAAGAATAAGGGCAGAATCGAAAAGAATGCTAGCAGATTTATTGCAAATATTCTACAAATTTCTCTTCTTCAAATCACTTAATTTTTGTAGAGCCTCCATTGGAGTAATTTTGTCTATGTCTAGATTCTCCAGTTCTTTTGCCAAGCCCATATGCTTCCGCTCTTTTTTCTCAGCAAAAAGCCCCATCTGACCCGGGCTGATCTTGGTTTTCTTTATATGTCTTGTTTCAAGCTCACTCAGGACACCACGTGCACGACTAATCAAATCCACTGGCAAACCAGCAAGCTTAGCCACCTCAATACCATAACTCTTATCTACACCCCCCGCGACAACTTTGTAGAGAAAAACCACCCCCTCTGCCTCATTTTCACGTACCGCAACACTTCGGTTACTTGCTTTGCCAAGACGATCCGCCAATTCAATCAATTCGTGATAATGAGTAGCGAAAAGCGTTCTAGCAGCAATATTCTCGTGAATATACTCCATAATGGCCCAGGCAATACTCACTCCATCATAGGTCGAAGTTCCTCGACCAATTTCATCTAGAATAACTAGGCTTTTCTCAGTTGCGCTGTTAAGAATATAAGAGGCTTCAGTCATCTCTACCATGAAAGTACTTTCACCTCCAGCCAGATTATCTGAAGCGCCAACCCTGGTAAAGATTCTGTCGACCAACCCAATCTTAGCGCTCTGAGCTGGGACAAAACTCCCAATTTGAGCCATCAAGACAATGAGAGCAACCTGCCTGAGATAAGTAGACTTGCCCCCCATATTTGGGCCAGTAATCAGCTGAAATTTTACCGATTCATCAAAATTACAATCATTCGGTACAAAATCGCGAGCAAAGGTCATTTGTTCAACAACTGGATGGCGACCACCACAAATTTCCAGGCCATTATCCACAATCTCTGGCTTCACATAATTATTCTTAACAGCAATGTAAGCCAGACTAGAGACCACATCCAGCTCTGCGACAGTTCTGGCAATTTGCTGGATTTCCTTAATTCTCTTTACAACATCCATGCGAACACCATAAAAGAGTTCATATTCTAATTCCTTAATTCTGTCCTCCGCATTCAGTACTTTTTCTTCATATTCTTTCAGCTCAGGAATAATAAATCGTACCGCATTCACCAAAGTCTGTTTCCGAATATAGTCTTGCGGTACATCGTTCAAGTTGGACTTGCTAATTTCGATATAGTATCCAAAAACCTTGTTGAATTTGACTTTTAAGGAAGAAATGCCGGTTCGGTTTATTTCTCTTTCTTGCAGATCTTTTATAAAGCCCTTGCCTTCAGTACTGATTGACTGCAATGCATCCAATTCCTTGTTAAAGCCAGGCTTGATCATACCGCCCTCTCTCACAGTAGCTGCCGGCTGTTCTAGAATTGCCACTTCAATCAGATCAACCAAGTCATTTAGAGGCGTCAATTTAAAGGGAAGGCCTTTGATTAGCAATTTCAATTCAGGAATGATCTCAAGTGATTGTTTTATTGCAACAAGATCTCTCGCATTACCTGTTCCTAGACTAAGTCGACTTAGTAATCGTTCAATATCATAAATTTTGCCCAAGGTTTCTCGTATGTCCCTGAGTAAAGATGAATTCTTATAAAAAACCTCGACTTTATTTAAGCGCTGCTCAATTTCCGCCTTTTCCAGCAGGGGATGTAGTAGCCATTTTCTCATAAGTCTGCCACCCATCGAGGAAACAGTCTGATCCAAGACAGAAATCAAGCTTCCTTCTTTCTTCCCTTCACTACTTGTAAAGAATAACTCCAAATTGCGAATCAAAGCCTCATCCAGAGGCATAAATTGAGATAGTTCATAAAAAGAAATTTTCCTGACATGCTTTAAATCTACTTTCTGGGTATCCTTTAGATATTCAAGAAGGTTTGCGGAAACCGATATTGCCAAATTTTTATTCTCAATTCCAAAGACCTTGAGGGATTTTAGCTCAAAATGTTTCTTTAATGACTTTTCACTTTCGCCCAAGTAACAAAAAGGGAAAATATGAATCTCGCTCATCCTGCTAAACAGTACTTTCAAGTGATCAATCAATTCTTCTGAACAAATGCACTCAGCAGGTCTAACTCTCATCAACTCAGATTCAAGATCTTTAACCGAGGAGATTTCTGTGACCCTGAATTCACCTGTAGTAAGGTCGCTATAAGCAAAGCCAAAACCAGACTTATCAGCAACAATACAAGATACGTAGTTGTTAGTTTTTTGGTCTAGAATACTATCATCAAAGGTCGTGCCAGGAGTGACTACACGGATTACCTCGCGTTGAACTATACCTTTCCCATCAGGCTTGGTGACTTGATCACAAATCGCCACTTTCTTGCCTGCGGCAGTGAGTTTAGGCAAATAGTTATCAACCGCATGAAATGGTACGCCACACATTGGAGCTTTCTCAAGCGCTCCCTTGTTTCGCGAAGTCAGAGTAATCTGTAAAATCTTACTGGCGGTCACCGCATCTTCAAAAAACATTTCATAAAAGTCCCCAAGCCGATACATCAGAATGCAGTCCTGATATTTGGTCTTAATCTCCTTGTATTGCGCCATCATCGGCGTTAGTTTTGCCATAAATGCCCTCTAGCGGATCACCATTCTACCACCTCAATAGATCGTATCCAAATAGCATTTTTCACACAGAACCCGAAGCGTAGTGGAGGGTTTCTTAGCGCTACCGACAATCGGATAGGAACTCAATATTTTTTGACTACAATTGTCACATGATCTCTCGTTAATCTCATAGGGCAAGCGTTTAGCCAACCTTGCCTTATGCCTTTCATTAAAGTGCTTGCGCGGTACTGGTACTTTCATGCGCTTATAAAAGCGCAGTTCTGCTGGAGTAATCTTATAATTCCGACCACTAACTTCACATGCCAACACTTTAGTGCAAATATCATCCGGCACCTGGCCAATATCATGAGGGACCTGGTAATCCGAAGGTCCAAATTCAGATTTGTCCTCTTCTCGCCACCTGTACCCCCTCTTTAGAGCCTCTTCACGGCTCAAAGGAAAATAATCCTGCGCAACTGTCTCATTATAAGCAAAAGGCGAATATTTAACTGGGAAGAATTCTCCCCACTCGCCATGTTTCTCCATTAACTTTATCAGGCGCGGAATAATTCCCTCATATTCTTCCTTCTTGTATTGCTTATTCAAAATGCAATATTGCTTATCGCGCAGACCCGCGCAACCAAAACAGTTTTTTAAATTTGTCACATAATCACAGTAAAAAATCTCACTACACCCATAGGGTAACGCAGAAAAAAGCGACTTATAATTTCGATAATTACCCAGATGCTCATAACAAAGCTCATTCTCCTCAGTATAATTCATGTCATAACAATCCTTGCTTGTTGTAGTCTGAATATTATATGAACAATCCTCGTTCTCCGTGATCTGAAAACAGTTAAAGCAATTTTTGCTATTGAAAATATAATTTCCACTAACATTTTCACAATTTAGACTAACCATCGCTAGATGAGGGTGCTTTGCCTTTAGCTTACTCAATTTTGTCTCAACCTCCTCAACTTTATCCTTATCACAAAAGGAAAACTCCTTCATGTACTTTTCATATTTTTCGCGTCCAACTTCTTCGTTAAATAAACAATACTGCTTTTTGCGCAATCCCGTGCAACCAAAACAATCTCGACATCCCTTCAAGTCATAGGAGAAGAAACAATCATTGCTTTGATAACACTCTTGCAAATATGCGCAGTGATAGAGCTCTTCGCAATCAATACATTCATAGCAGAACTCAGATTTCCGCACCAAAAAGCAATCAACACAATCCTTTGAATAGTAAGGATTCCCGTACATGCAATCTTCTATGAAAATAGAACCAAAACAAAGATAACAATTTTTGATATCTCCAACATAATTACAGAAATCAGAGTTTTCAGCATTAGTGAAAATCGCCAAATTCGCACGCGGAACCTTCTTCTGTAATTCAAAAAATTGATCAAAGAACGGTTTGTCCCAGTCAATATCTTGGGCATAGTCGCCGGCGTTCCATTTGTCACTCAACCACTCTTCTTTAGTGTAAACCGGATAGGGGAGGTCAAAGTGATACATCGAAATCATTGTATCTCCAGACATATCCGACTTCCGCCTATACAGATTCCGTTCATTTCTAATAGCCATCCTTCTGCGTACTCTCTCTCTTGGACATAAAGTCGGCTCAGGTACACCCAGGCGCTTGTAGTATTCTAAATCACGCTCAGAAATCTCAAACACCTCACCACTAATTGAACAGGTTTTCTTCATATTTAGCCCATATGTTCCCAGTAACATTCAAAACAGTAAACTTTATGCTCACTGTCCGAAGTGTAAGTTGAAATTATATCTTTTTTGCATGCATCACAAATTCTTTTATATAGTTTCCATTCATTCCTCAGCTCAATCCGCTGTGCGGCTCTACACTCAGGGCAATAGATCGGCATCCGAATACCCTGCTTTTTATAGTATTTGATCTCTCTTGGGATAATTTCAAACCCTTCATCACAAATCTGGCATTCTCTACTCAACTGATCATCCGAAACTTCATCGACCTCGCCAGACAGGTCCTTATGAACCAGGTCGTGAAAAGTATAAATACCGCGCTCATATAGCTCTTTTTCAATTTCCAATGTCTTCCTCTTATAGAATTCCTCATCAACCTTTTCATTGAGAATGTAGAATCCTTTCTCCTTTTTGGTCAGATAGCAACAACCAAATAAGTTCTCAGACTCGAAACAGTTATTACAGTACTGGCTGTCTTTTAAATTTCCACAAAAATAAAGATGCTTACAGTTAAACAAATAATGGGCGTAGCTAATATCATAACAAAGGTCCATACCCGTTGGCATCGGCCCACAGTCATAAGAATCCTTAGTCCCAGTATCCAAATTTGCCATCACCACAAAAGCACTGTCCTCAGAGTGACGCGCATCAAAGCACATATGGCAATTCTTGCTATGGTAAACATAATCACCAGTACAATCAGTTGTGTCGTGCTGATGACTATAGACTCGTGGCGTTTTTAATTTCAACTTATCTTGCTTCCCCTGAATAAAAGCAAGGCTCTCACTATTTCCAAAATCCAATTTGCCAGCTTTCTCTTCATATTCTTCCTTCGAATATTGTTCATTAAAGATGCAGTACTGCTTATCCCGCAGACCAACACATCCAATGCAATCTTTGCATCGCCTCATATCATAGGAGAATTTAACGCTATCACAGTTACTGCAATCCTGGCAAAAATCGCAGGCATAACAGGAATCACAATCCACGCATTGATAACAAATCTCGCATTGTTCGCAGTAGCCACAATCATAGCAATCAATCAAGGTCTTGCTGTTTTCCGAATAACAGGCATCGCGACACTGTCCGCAGTTAAAACACATATAACAATCCTTGGAGACAACCACCACATCGCCATAAGGGCAATTCTCACTTGCCCTTGTATAGGCCCCGCAACACGGGGAATTTACATACAGTTTTCGATAATATCTTCAACAAAATCAAAGTTGTCCTTCATTTAACAAAGGGTAAACATCTACAGCTGGCTCCTCGTATGGGTGAACCTTTTTCATAGCAGCCAAAACTCCATCGACTTTCCCCCAGGGGCAAATCGTCTCAACTCGCTCCTCATCGATTTCCTCAATTTGACCAGGCTTCCCCTTAAAGGGTTTAGTTCCTTCCCCACCTCTGTAGCGGCCCACTCCTTTTACCGTAAAGCTACAACAGTCATAATTGCCAATGTGTCCCGCTCCAACCTTCGCTAAAGCCTCTCTTACCGCATCAGCATGAGAGCTTGGTACATAGACAGCAATTTTTACAAATTTAGTATTCATGTCTACATTCAATCACACTAAAAGCCAATATCCAACAGTCATTATCGCTACATCCACCAGAAAATGGCTAAGCCAAATGCCCCATAAACTTTTGGTCCGATAATATATGAAACACCAGATAAAACCTCCTATCATAACGCCAGTGCCAAAAAGTATGGTTAGCCACAGTGGGAAAAATTCAGAGAGTATCACATAATGATGGCTTGCAAATCCGACGCTTCCAATAATAGCTGCCCACACCGGAGTCATTTTGAGGAGAAGGCCCCTGAAAATAAACCAGCGCCAGTAGTATTCCTCAATGAGGTAATGACTGTAATTCTCAAGTGTCTTTTGAGATGGATTTGGGAAGAGAATGTGTGGAAATTACTTTAGAATTATCTATTCCCATAGAACGCTTCCATAGAGGGATCCCCCAAATACCAAATCGTTTTAAAACTTCATTCATGTTCATGTTGCTCAAATCTCCAAGCTTGCTCAAGCCATGGCTGCTTAAACCCGCAAAAGTCCGAGGGCCTATCCCAGGCAATGCCCTCAGTTGGAGAGGAGCCAAAAATTTTTGCTCGCTACCATAGGGAACCACGGTTAATTTATGAGGTTTATTTTGACTAGATGCTACTTTCGCCACAGTCTTACTACTAGCAAGACCACAAGAGACTGAAATCCCCAATTTCCCGTAAATCTCCATTAGGATCATTTTAGTGAAAAGCTCTGGGGACTCACCGAAAGCGTCAGCATGCCCAGTGATATCCAGATATGCTTCATCAATTGAGCCCATTTCGACGTCAGGAGTATGACGAGTAAAGATTTGATACATTCGCTTGGAAAAGTCGCGATAGGCATCAAAATGACCGGGAACGACAGTAGCTTTTGGGCACCGCCTTTTAGCCAAATACATCGGCATCCCAGAGTAAATTCCAAATTCCCTAGCTTCATAGCTAGCAGCAGAGACTATGCCCTTGGTGCTGGATGGGCCACCAACAAGTACTGGCTTGCCCCGCAATTTGGGATTTAATATCTGTTCTACTGAGGCAAAAAATGCATCAGCGTCAATATGCAGAATTTGACGCTTATTCTGCTTGAGTGGCAAATTAAACATTACGGAACAATTTAATCAAAACATCGCAATTTGACCATCTAATTTATAATGATGATCCTTTACAGACCTGCGCCAAGCCTTGACTCTTTGCCACAAGCTTCGTTTTTTAGAGTGGATCTTTTTGCGCCATCCACTTGATGCATCAAACTTTTTTCTGTGAAGCCTAATTTTAGATTTGTTTTGCCTAGTTGTGTCGAGAGTGAGAGTGATAAACATAATATATGGGGTTAAGTTGAATAAGGTAGGGCTAAAAACACACAGCTACAGCTGTTTTTCTTGAGTTTAAATTTAAAAACTCTTTGTCTAGGCGTACTGGCGTATCAACGCCGTTACTACGCCTTGGATTGATAATTCATTCTCAGGATGGATATCCTGATAGTTTTTGTTCTCGGCTTTCAAATAAACTTTGCCATTCTTTTTGATAAGTCGTTTTAACGTATTTTCATTGTCAACTAAAGCAACTACCACGTCAGAGTCTCTTGGCTCTTTTTTACAATCAACCACGACTAAATCACCTTCGAAAATCCCCGCATCAATCATGCTGTTACCGGTAACTTGCAGTAAAAAATAATCTTTAGAATTTTTTGCTAAATCTTGGCCGACCTCCATCCAACTGCTCACATATTCTTCGCTGACAACGGGCCCTCCAGCAGGTATATAGCCCAAAACCGGTAATTTTATACCAGCCGTACCCTGCAAACGTTCCTTAATCTGACTAAGCAACTTAATCCCCCTGGGTGTATCATCTTTTTCTATACAACCCTTTTCCTTTAAGGCTTTCAAATGCTTCAAAATACTATTGTCAGAACTAACCCGGAAATGTTCTCGCATTTCACGCAAAGTTGGAGATTTTCCGAAAGAAAGTTGGTACTCTTCGATAAATTTCAGTACTGCTTCCTGTTTTTCAGTTAATGCTTCTGACATAGCTTTAAGTTAAAAGGTAAGTTTACGCTCACCATTGTAGGTGAGCGGACACTCACCGTCAATATTAAATTTTTGAGATTACGAAAAAATTAAACACAAAAAAGTACTTAAGTCGCAAAGAGGCTTATTAAAGGGAAAAAACAAGGTGTTAAATAAGACATGATTTCCCCACACGTCAAAACATTTTATAAAAACCTCCTAACTCTCCACCTCAAAAATATTCAACCGGGAGTACCCAAAAATCCCCGCCAAAGGTCGCAGCAGCAAAGATTTCCTATGCCTATTATATGACCTCACCATTTCATTATGCTTTTTTGTCTTCTCAATCGCATTCTCTTCCAAATCGTGAATTTCTTTCTTAAGTTCCAAAAAATTCGTGTCCCTACCCAAGTCCCTGTTCTCTTTCCCCAGTCCAATTACTTTATTGATAGTCATACTCAAATCATGCTCATATTCGATTTTCTTTGCTCCCGGAATGTATAGTCGAGCCGCTGTTTGTCTTTGCTTTATGAATTCTCCAATCAATTCTTCCTGGCCTTGGTCATATGTCCGTACGGTCTCAATCAAATTAGGCACAAGATCAGCCCGTTTACGCAAATTTACAGCTACAAGCTCCCACTGATCGTAAACTTCTTTCTTAAGATGCTTCAAATGCCTTACTCCCACAATCAGCCAAAGAAGTAAAATGACAACTACCGCACTGACTATGATAAGAATATTTATTAGATCCATATGAGAAAAATAGCAAAAATCTTTGGTTATTCAAAACTAATTCTTTTTCTGTAGCTTGTAGAACGGCCCTCTCCAATTCGCTCGATTCTTTTAAGACGCAATAACTTACCAATTGCTTGCCTTACTGTTGGGTAGGCCACTTTTGTCTGCTTGGAAATCTCAAGCGGGGTAGCTTGCCCAACCTTGCGAATAAAATCCCAGACAGCCAGCTGTTTATTGCTAAGAAGCCGGTCAATATTTTCTTGTGACAAAAGCTCGATCGCCATCTCCGATTGCTTCAGAAAAATGTCAAAAAAGAAATTTAACCATGGAATAATGTTCTGCTTTTTCTTTGACGTACCGAATGTGTTTTGGCTTTTACGTAGCGCAATGTAGTAAGCAGGCTTATTGTCTTCAATCAATTTCTCATGGGAGACATATGGCATGTACTCGTATCCTGCTCGAAGCAGCAGTAAATTGGTCAAAACACGTGAAAGCCTACCATTGCCATCCTGAAAGGGATGTATTTGCAAAAATTCTACTAAAAAATTGCCAATTACAAGCAGTTGATGGAACTTTTCCTCCTCAAGTGCATCAATTGTCCATTCCACGAGCTTCTGCATCTCCTTAGGTGTCAGAAAGGCGTCGGTAGTATCAAACAAAACATCAATTGATTTGCCTACTTCGTCAATCATGTGCACTTTGTTTTCTCGCTTTTTGTAGTCACCGCGATGAGTTTTATCTTTTTCAACATATTTCAATATCTCACCATGGAAGTGCTTGATCGTACTTTCGCTTAATTTTATCGTTCTCCATGAAGCAAAAAGCTTCTCCAAAAGCTCATAATATCCTTTCACCTCCTGTTTATCTCTGTCTCTAAATTTTTTAATATTAATACCTCGCATGAGCTTTTCAACGTCTTCATCTGAAAGGCGAGCACCTTCTATACGTGTGGAGGCACCTGTGGAGGTAATCAGTACCGACCTCTTAAGTCTGCCCAAAACCTGAGAGGAAAGCTTAGCACCAGTTATCCACTGCCCCTGTAATTTCTCAATCCGGGCAATTTTTAACCAGATCTTATCTGGAATGTTTTTGAGCCTGTGATCGAATTTGTTGTTTTTCGCCATAATTATAATCCGACATTTTAACTATATCGAATTATAGCGGATTAAGGAGCTCTACACAACGCCAAAATCAAAGCATAAATCCAACACTTTTTCCGCAGATTTTTTCCAAGAATACTTCTCAGCCAAAGATTTAGATTTTTTAGAGAATTCCTCCCGATCTTTAAGAATTTTCTTCATTGCAGCTAACCCAGCACCCTTTTTCAAGTCTACAAATAACGCACTGTCTCCTGCCACCTCACGGTGCACTGCAATATCAGACAAAACTAATGGCGCCCCACAATTAGCCGCTTCCAATAAAGGAATATTAAATCCTTCATCTTTCGAAAAGTGCACAAAAGCGGCGCAACTATGATATAGGGCCGCCACATTTTCCGTTTCCAAAAACCCCGTCTTTATCACTCGCTCGTCGGCCAACTCATCGAAACTTGAGTACAACTTATCCTTAAACAATTTCCCACCAACTAAAACAAGAGGAATATCAAAATCTCCCGACAAAAATTCATCCACCAAAAACGAAACATTTTTACGCTTATCAAAACCGCCGCAATATACAAAAAACTGCCCCTTCTTTAAATTAAAATCTCCCAAAACATCATCGTCATACTCATCTACCTTATAATCATCCCCCGCATCGTTGTATACAACCTCAACTTTTTTGGCACCACATATTTTCTCAACGTCCTTTTTAGAAGCCTCCGACACCGTCAAAACCAAATCTGCCCTCTTAACCGCTTTCCTTGTTTGAGCATGATACATCTTCGAAAGAAGCCCACGTCTATACTCGCCACACTTCCAGGGGATGCAGTCATGCACTGTAACTACAGTTTTAATGCCTTTCTTATACCAATCCTTAGTCCAGGGATTAGATGGATAAGGGAAGAATGCTGTATCGACTTTTTCCTTTTCAAAAAACTCCGGCAATGAAATTTGTTCCCACCAGGTTTTGCGCATCCCCGCCGAGGGGAATTTTTTCTCTTTCAAAACTTCCATCCGTACATTTTTGGAAAAGCCCTTGGAAGAAACTTTCTCGGGAACCACTAGGATATATTCATTCTCTCCATCGAGAACGGCCAATTCCCTAAACAAATTAAAAGTATACTGACCTATGCCAGTAAATGGTTTCGTCAATAATCTAGCATTTACACCAATTTTCATGATTCTAAAATTAGATTCACAATTTTCTTAGTCCCGTTCTCGATCTGAGTAAAACGCTCATTTTCCCCATAGCTTCGTTCAATAGCTTTTACAAAATCATCACCACTGAAATCACCCAGCAAAACCTCATAGTTAAACTTCTTGGCATTATCAACTTGATCTCCACGACTAGCATGACTACCCAAAGGTATGATTACAGCTTTCTTTTTTAATAAAGCCAACTCAGCCAAACTATTAGCACCGCCACGTGAAACCACAATGTCGGAGATAGCATAAACATCGCCAATTTCTTCATCCAGATATTCATATTGAACATACCCTTTCTTTTTCAAGCTAAGATCCAAATTATTTCGACCTCTGATATGAATTATTTGGAACTGTTTTAAAAGCTCATCAATAGTTTCCGTCACCAGGTCATTTATCTGCACGGCCCCTTGACTTCCACCCATCACAAGAAGAATAGGCTTGTGATCATTCAATCTGGTGAATCTAAATCCTTTATCCTTGTCACCTTTAAGATTTCTCACAGGATTTCCAGTGAAGACAATTTTCTTCGCAAATTCTTTGAAATAAGACCTGCTCTCTTCAAAACTTATACAAATTTTCTTCGCAAACTTCGCACAAAACTTATTAGCTATACCTGGCCGCACATCAGACTCATGGCAGATCACAGGGATTTTTAGGAAGCCTGCCATAATTGCCACAGGAAAGCTGACAAATCCTCCCTTAGAAAACACTACATCTGGTTTGAATTTTTTTAGAATGCGACCCGCTTGCAGCATACCAAGAGGTACACGAAAACTATCCAAAAAATTATTGAATGAAAAGTATCGTCGAAACTTCCCACAGGAAACACTTTTAAAATCAATTCCGATCTTCTCTATCATAGCTTTCTCAGGACCACGTTTAGATCCAATATAGAGAATTTCTATTCCTTGGTGCTTTCTAAGCTCTTCTATAACGGCGAGGTTTGGAACGACGTGGCCGCCTGTTCCTCCACCGGTTAACACTACTCGCATGATAGGTTGTATGTTCAGAAATATGTAAAAGTATAGCGATTCCAATCAAAGAAGCCACCAAAGAAGACCCACCATAACTAACAAAAGGCAGAGTTATCCCTGTGACAGGCAATAAGGCTGTATTAACAGCAATATTTATGAAAGCCTGCACGGTAATCCAGGTCGTCAGACCTACCGCAACAAACGTTTCAAAATTATTTTTAGCACGATCAGCAATACTATAGCCTCTCAGAGCGATGACCAAATAAGCTAAAACAACAAATATTATTCTCAAAAACCCAAGTTCTTCAGAAGAAGCGGCAAAAATAAAATCATCCGAAGCTTGTGGCAACCAATAGGATTTTTGAACCCCCTGAGTCAATCCTTTTCCCCAAAGGCCGCCACTACCAACAGCTATATTGGCTTGTTGTGACTGCCAACAATAATCCTCTATACATTCCTCATCAACACGCAAAAACCCCTGAAATCGCTCTCTCACATGAGGCACAGAGGTAACTACAATAATAGCAGCAAGAAAAGACAATAAGAGCCCTATTGCAAGATGCTTAATC
>CAZCLD010000012.1:17045-26726 GCA_964499425.1 uncultured Candidatus Peribacteria bacterium
GGCTACGAAATACATACAAATACAAATAAGCCCAATTACAATCGTAGAGCCGTAATCATTCTGCAGGATTATAGGGAAAATAATAAGTCCCGATATCATACAGAATGGCAAGAAGCCGTCTCTAAAACTATCAATATGTGCATGTCTCTTACTAAACCAATAACCCAAGTATAGAATTACTGCTAACTTCGCAAATTCCGAGGGTTGCAAAGAAGTATTCTGAAAGCGTATCCAATTAGTCGCAATAGTCCCATAGTCTTGACCTACAACCAAAACAGCAATCAATGACAAAAGGGTCAGCCCGAAAAGGAATGGAGCAACCTTCTTCCAAAATTTCAGCGGCAATTTCCAAGCAACAACGAAAGCAACCAAAGCCACAAACAAGCGAAACAAGTGTTTTTTGAAGAGCAAATAACAATCAACATCGGCATCACTGCAATTTGGATATGCTACTCCAGGAGCTGAGAGAGATATGGATTTTGGCACGCCAATACTAGTGATCATTATCAAGCCGAAAATCAGCAAAAACAAGGTAGTTAAAGCCAAAACGGAATCAAATTTTATGGCCTTTCTCATAGTAGGGAGATTGTAGCTAAATGTGCGACAGAATACAATTCTGCCTTATACAGCAAAAGCTCAGGAAAAATTTGAAATTATTCTCTCTTATAGTCATACTAAAACCATGAAGAAAGAAATGGGCCGCATATTTATTCTCGCAGGATTAACAGCTCTAATAGATCAATTGTGCAAGTTTTATGCAGAGAAGTTCTTGGCGGAAAAAACAATAGGAACATCGATTTTTCGCTTGGAATACAGTCAAAACACGGGGATAGCCTTTGGCATTCCAGTGCCATTTTATCTGTTAATTGCGCTGACTATCTTCATGATGGGATTCGTTATTTACTTTGCAATAAGCGAATTGAACCTGAAAAATGAGATGTCGATAGTAGCAATATCTTTCATAATTGGAGGCGCTCTAGGGAATCTAATTGATCGATTAACTCACGGCTATGTGATTGATTTTATAGGCATTTGGAAATGGCCCAATTTCAATGTGGCCGATGCACATATTGTGATCGGGATATTGTTACTGATCGTATTTTATGGTAAAATTAACAAAACTAAAAACTATGCCCGAAGAAGAAAGTAAACCAGATATAGGACCTCCCAGAATTTCATTCGCGACATTCCTATTAAAAGTACTCGCAGCTGCAGCTGGGGGAGTTGGAGGCACATTGATTTTAGTGGTGATTTTCTTCCTGGCTTCGGCAATTTTCCAGCCGATTACAGGTGGGCTTGCAGAGGGGGAGACAGTTAGCCCGATTTTTATATTCGTACTAATGATGATGATCTTTTTGTCCTCGACGACAGGAAATATAGTCAGTACGTGGCTTATGGCTCTAACAGAAAAGGACAAGTACACAAGACTTTCATCAGCAATTTATCAGGTGTTTATAGTAAGTGTCATCATTTTCATACTGATGGTGCCAGTTTACTTCATAACCTCTACAGCAAATATCTCCATCACTGCATATGCAATTGCCCTTCACATCATAATCTCCGCACAAGTAAGTGCATTGATCTTAGAAATAGTATCGAATTACAAGCACGCTCTGATTGGTGTTTATGGGGTGACTTTCTCCATACTAATTAGCGCAGGGGTACTGTTTGGTTTGGGAGGAATTATCAAAGCCCCACAAATCCTGCTCTTCATTGCTCTGCCAATCGTTTGGGGTTCAATTGCTTTTGTCCAAAGCATTACAACCATTCTTTACGGATGGATCGCTAGAATGTATGACAAGGACTTCCTTTCAACACAAACCGTATATGGTCAGGACTACGGAAAAGAAGTCGAAAGCGTAGAAGAAGTAGCTCCAAAAGCAGAAGACGAAGCTGGAGCAGACTTTCTAAGACACAATTAAACAAACATCTCGTTAAGAGCCGCTTGCATTGTCTCTTTCGGAGCCTCTTTGCCAGTCCATAATTTGAATTGCTCAAATGCTTGATATAAAAACATTTTATCCCCAGTTACAGCTTTAATTCCAAAGGATTTTGCAGCCTCAATTAGGGGTGTAACAAGGGGCTTATAGACAATGTCCATGACTACTTCGAACTTCTTCAAATAATCTGGCGGAAGCAATCCCTCAAGTGTGGCACCAGGATTACTGATCCAAATAGAGGTTGTTTGAACTAATATATCACCATCAGCATCGAGCATATCTGAAAGGCCGCCACTGACAATATTTACTCCAAACATTGTTGAAAAAACGCTGGCTAACTCCTTGGCAGCTTCAGTCGTTCTGTTATAAATAGAAACTTGAGCTCCTGCTTTTAGAAGCCCATAGACAGCAGCGCGCGCGGCTCCACCAGCACCAACAATTATGACCTTTTTCCCTTCCAAATCACCAGAAGCTTCCTCCAGAGCTTTATTTATCCCAATATAATCCACATTGTACCCATATAAATTGCCGCTTTTATTAACGATTGTATTAACAGCACCAATTTTCTCAGCATCCTCATTAATTTCACTCAAATACTCCATCACATCACGTTTATATGGCGAGGAAACAGATAATCCATAGATTGGATCATGCTTAACATGCTCCATGAATGAAGCAAATTCATTTTGAGGAATCTCAAAAATACCAAACTGCGCATCAATCCCCATCTCTTTGAAGGCGGCATTTTGAACAACGGGCGACAACGAATGTTTAGCAGGATTGGCTAAAATCCCATATCTTTTACTCATTTATTATTACTTACCAGCTACTTTTCCAAGTGCTTCCAAGGCTTCCATTGGCACCATCCAAATGGTTGTGTTGGATTGATCTGAGGAAAGGTCATTTATAGACTGCAAAGTACGCAAATGTAGAGCACCAGGAGCCTCAGCTAAGGTCTTGGCAGCTTTAGAAAGGTTGTCTGAAGCGGTAACCTCACCCATAGCCTTAATAACGACAGCCCTTCTCTCTCTCTCTGCCTCAGCCTCTTTTGCCATGGTTCTTTTCAAATCTTGTGGCAAGACAACATCTTTTAATTCAACAGACTCAACAGCTATTCCCCACGGATCAGTTGCTTTGTCTACTACTTCCTTAATTTTAACAGCAATTTCATCCCTATTCTTCAGTAAAGTATCCAATTTTACTTCACCAACAGCATTCCTCATCGTAGTTTGAGCCAATTGGCTTACAGCATAAAAGAAGTTTTCTACCTCCAAAATCACCTTTGAAGCATCGCTTACCTTGTAATAAATAACTGCATTAATACTGATAGAAATATTGTCCTCAGTAATTGCTTCTTGGTCAGGTACGTCAACGGCCTTTACACGAATATCCACTTTTACCATCTTCTGAATCACGGGAAAAACTAGTCTCCACCCAGGATTGATAATATGACCACTGTATTTACCTAGAGTGAACTTTACACCACGTTCATACTGCTTTACTTCTCTGATGCTTATGACGATTAGTACAGCAAGAGCAATTACTGCCCAAGTGACAATGAAATTAATATCCATGATAATTTTGGTTAGAATTTACTAACAAATTATCAATTTACAGTGTTTAGTCCACGTTTAGTCCTTGAGAAAAAGAACAAAAAATGGTAATATATACAGATTAAATTAATCGGAATGAACACAGCATACGCAGTCTCAACTCAAGGAGCAGAAGATATGGCTGGTGACACAGCTATAGAATTAGCAACCCTGATCCAAGTCGTAGTTCAAAAAATACCGCTATGGATTGCCGCTTTCATCGTCATGATTTTGGCTGTTGTTATAGCCAAAATAGGAAGGAGTATAATTGAGAACAAGTTGGCAGAAAAGGGTATAGAAGAGGAACACAAAGAATTGCAGATATTAGGAGGAAGAGTTACTTATACAGGTATCCTGATGTTGGGAATCACCGTTGCCCTTAAAATAGCAGGTATCGATCTGACATCAATTCTCGCCGCTGTTGCATTTGGTATAGGTTTTGCGCTCAAGGATATGATCATGAATTTTCTAGCAGGAATATTGATTCTTATTGGGCGTCACTTCACTCTGGGAGATTTCATCAGCGTAGGCGGTACTCTAGGTAAGGTAGTCGAAATCCAATCCAGAGTAACCATTCTTAAAGCGATTGATGGTACAAAGGTGATAGTCCCAAACGCAGATCTTTTCAAAAAACAAGTTATTAGCTTTACAAGCAATCCTTTCCGAAGAATTGAAGTCGCAGTCGGAGTTGAATACAGAAGTGATTTAGAGAACGTACTCAAGGTATGTATGAAAGCCATAAAGACGACAGAAGGGGTATTAGTTGAGCCCAAACCTGCAGTTCTGATAAGTGATTTTGGGGATAGCGCAATCACAATTAAGTTAAAGGCCTGGGTAGATTCAAAAGGTGGCTGGATCAAAATAAAAAGCAACTTGGTGTTGAATGTGAAAAAACTGTTTGACGAACACAATATCACCATTCCATGGCCTATTCGTACAAGCGTTCAGGATAAAGATCAAGACTATACAGAAAAACCTTTAGTAGAACCCGTCGCAACTGAGGAAGAGGTGGCACCACCCGTCCCCGAAGCACCGGTTCAACCAGGTGCAACAACAACAGCGGCGCAAGTGGCAACTCCAGCTGCACCAGCCACCCCGGCTGTCACTCCTCAGGTAACCGCACAGGCACAAGTTGCAGCGCAGCCAGTGCCAGTTCCAACAGCAGATGCTCAAGACCAAGGGCTGAAACCTCTAAACGAGCAGAGGTAAACAAAAGCCCCTCGCAATATTTTGGAGGGGGCGCCAAACCCAAGCTCTATCGATAGTACACTTTAATTGTAGTATCGAGAGTTAATTTTGAATTTGTTTTTGTTTTTCTGGAGACCAATCCTTTCTTTTTTCAATCCATGCTTCGGACGATATTTTTAGTCGCGCCTGCGACCGCTTGTTAACGTGAACCTCTCGAACTCATAATGAGTTAGGAGGACACCAAGCCCAGTCCCGAGGGAAAGTAAGTAACCGGCCCAAGTGGTCAATGAGGGCCATCACAAAGATCGGACACTAATGAGATTCATGAGAAATCTCGTCAATGTTCAGTCTTCGTGATTACTGTTTGTCAACGATCTTTTCTCGGCTTCGACAATGGCATGTTATCATCATCAAAACTTTATCAAATCATAAAACTATACCAGACAAGTGGCAGTCAGCGCAACGACTTGCTATGGACATATAAAAAAGCATGGTTTGATTTAGAATGGACCTTTTAAACTACCTCTGCTAAAATGGAGTAAATCGGAAGTTTATAAACATGACCAATCTATCAATTTTCGACATCGCAGGGCCCGTAATGGTGGGACCCTCCAGCTCACATACAGCTGGTGCGTGCAAAATAGGGCAATTTGCTCGAGCCCTTTTTCATAGAACACCAAGAAAAGTGACCTTCTATTTACATGGCTCTTTTGGTGAAGTTTACAAGGGACATGCTACTGATAAGGCGCTTCTAGGCGGAGTGATGAAATTCATGACTAGCGATCCACGGATTAAAGATAGCTTTGAAATAGCAAAGGAAAAGGGGATTGAATATGAGTTTATCAAAAAGAATCTCGGAAACAACTATCACCCCAATACTGTAAAAATTGTCCTTGAGAACCGGAATAACAAAATGGAAGTAATAGGCTGCTCAATTGGGGGAGGAATGATAGAGATTGTAAAGATCGATAATTTCAAAGTTCACCTGCCAGGAAGAGCCGGCAAATATCTGTCCCTTGTAGTAATGCATGAAACAAAAAAAGGCGTTATCGCGAGGCTAGTTAAAAAGCTCAAAAGAAGAGGAATAAAAGTAGCAGAAAGGGTGCACACAAACGTGAGGGACAAAACGCTAACAGTTTTGAGCCTTGAAGGTCGCCGAATTACACTTCCAGAAGTAATCGAGCTGGAAAAGAATTCCCCGAGAACTGGCTTTATTAGGTCATTATCTAAATTGCAAAAAGAATGATTTATGAATTCCACACAGCTCAGGATGTCCTTAAATTATGTAAGAAACACCGCTTGCCGATTTCTGAAATAGCAAAAAGATACGAAGTAGAGCGCAGCGGCAAGTCAATTCCTGCAATTCGTAACAAAATGAAACAAACCAGGAATATAATGTATGAAGCGGTAAGAAGAGGATTAAAAGAAACCCAAAAATCTAAAATGGGTATGGTCGGCGGTGATGCACACCTTCTTGAAAAAACTCTCAGAAAATTGGGAACAATGATGGGGAACAAAGTTACAGTTCGTGCTATGGCCTATGCAATAGCTGTAGGAGAGCAGAACGCAAATATGGGAAGAATAGTTGCCTTCCCAACCGCAGGAGGGGCTGGAGTAATTCCGGGTACTCTGTTTAGTTGTGCAGAACATTTTAAAGCTGGAAAAAGAAAACTACTGAGATCGTTGTTTTGTGCGTCAGCAACAGGTTTAATTATTGCAGATGGGGCCACACTCTCAGCGGCCAAAGGTGGTTGTCAGGCCGAAATCGGAGCCGGTGTAGCAATGGCCGCAGCCGGGCTCACAGAAATGCGATCAGGTACTCCAAGGCAATGTTTTCACGCCGCAGCAATTGGATTAAAAAGCTATCTCGGCTTAGCATGTGATCCACTCGGAGGACTAGTTGAGGTACCATGCATAAAACGAAATGCCATTGGATGTATGGCAGCTATTGGGGCTTCCGACATGGCAATTGCAGGAATAAAAAGCTACATTCCTTTTGACGAAGTAGTGTGGGCCATGAAAAATATTGCTAAAATCATGTCACCGAAACTTCGTGAGACAGCCCTCGGTGGTCTTGCGGTCACAAAAACTGGAAATAAAATTAAGAAAAAATTAGGAATGAGAATAACCAAATAATATATGTTCAAAATAGCCATACTTGCCTCAACTAATGGCACAGACTTACAAGCCATAATTGACGAAATAAACGACGGCAAAATGCCTGGCATAGAACTATCTATGGTGATTAGTAATAAAGAAAACTGCTATGCTCTCAAACGTGCTGAGCAGCAGGGATTCAAAACGATTTTTGTTGATCCCAAAGATAAAGACCGGGAGGAATTCGATACTGAGATGGCAGAGGTACTAGAAGAGGAGGAAGTAGATTTGGTGGTTTTGGTCGGTTACATGCGAATTCTGAGTCCAGCATTCGTAAAACAATTCAAGATAATAAACGTACATCCTTCCTTAATTCCAAAATTCTGCGGAAAAGACTTTTTTGGACAAAATGTCCATGAAGCAGTCCTTGCAGCGGGTGAAAAAGAAACAGGCATGACCATTCATTATGTAGAAGAAGGCGTGGACACAGGCGAAATCATCATTCAAAAAACTTGCAAGGTGGAGGAAACAGACACTCCAGAAACTCTAAAAGAAAAGGTCCAATCTTTAGAAAAAGAATGGTACCCAGAGGTAATAAGGCAAATTGCAAAAGGATAAACCCCTCATGGCTTGACCTGGCGCCTGTTGTGTGGCATTAATACCGCCATTTTTTATTATGATAATAGAATTACACAATAGAGCGCCTCACTTCGCATGGGAGGAAAGGTCAGTCCAAACTCATGTTATTGATGAGGCTACCGAAGCATTAGCTGCTCACGAAAGGGCAAATGGATTAGGCGAGGATCCAATAGTCCAGGATTATAGATCCAGATTAAGACTATATGCAGAAGCAATTTGTTCTACCCAGGAAATACCCATGCCAGGAGAAACAAGATTATGGGTAAACCCACAAGCACGATACAAAACCCCAGACAACAGTGAAAAACCAAGTTTCTCAATCGTGACATGGAATATTGAAAGGGGGCATAAAGAATCACAACAAATACAGTATTTACGCAGACTCATACAAGGAGACCCCCCAGACATTCTTTGTTTACAAGAGGTTGATCTATATTGCCATCGGACCTTGGATAGAAATGTCGCCCTAAACCTTGCTTCAGCACTTGGATACAAGTATTGCGCATTCACTACAGAATTTATAGAAATAGACAGTCCCGAAAAATATCCTGATAAAGACGACGCATTTAGGCGGGATTTCCCAGGAAATCAGCGATGGAGAGATGGAATAGGCAGAGCTGGAGGAGCAATTGGGCAAGTCGTACTCAGCAAATATCCTATAGATGGTTTTGAGACAATTAAGCTTCACAAACTTTGGTATGACTTAGAAAACCCACATAATCCCTACGCACTAGCAGCTCCAATGATGGGAGGTCGAATTGCACAAAAACTCAAGGTAAGGGTAGGTGATAGAACAATGACTATTTACAACTGCCATTTTGAGAACGAGGCTGGGCCGACAGGAAGAGTGGAAAACTATCGTCAAGTCCGCAAAAATGCAGAAGATGAATCTGATCCATGCATAATACTCGGAGATTTCAATACTGTAGGTCATGGATGGGGCAACAGAGTTTCAGAAGAATCACTATATAGTGTTCGTGCCCTCGTCCGAGGACTAATAAGAGGTACTAGATCAGGCCGAGACCCACTACAACGATTTAGGGAAAGGGGCGAAACAGAAGCAGAGTTTTGGGAAAGAACACAGCTGGCAGATGGTGGTTTCACGGATCCCTTCGATCCAAAACTAAGCACCTTCAAAATGGGCCCATTTTTCAAGGGGAAACTCGATTGGGTTCTATTAGAGGATGGGAATTTCTTAGTAAATAGCAGCAGGGCGGGAACAGACCAACTCAGCGATCACAGGCCGCTCATAGTAGAAGCCCAGCTTATTTAACGTCCCCTCCATTTCCAGTGATACTTGATGGCACTTGCCAAATGATACCAGGAGATTTTGTTGAAAAGGAGTTTTACAAATCGTCCCTCACTCAGCCGTTTATGATAATGCCAGGCAACAGCCTCTGGATGATAAACAATCTTCAAACCTTCTTCCTGCACTTTCTTACACAAATCAAAATCTTCCATAAACAAAAAGTACCGTTCATCAAAGCCGCGAATTTTATCAAATGCTGGCTTAGGCATCATCATAAAAGCACCCGTTATCAAATCTACGACCTGAGTACTTTCGTGATTGAAATCCTCCATTATATATTTCTTATACCGTCTACTAAACGGCCAGACCTTTCTCAAAAAGCTTCTTTTAATAAATAAATCAAAAAACTTAAAATGGCGCCTACAAGATTTCTGTACTTCACCATTATGATACATCAATTTAGGACCCACAATCCCCACGTCATCATGTTTTTCTAAATAATCCACCAATTTCTGCAAAGTATCGGGTTCAACCGTGATATCCGTATTCAAAATCAGAATGTACTTGCCCTTTGCCTCTCTCGCTGCAAAATTATGACCACTCCCATAACCAAGGTTGCGCCCAGGCTCAACCAATGTAATATCCCCCTTTTTAGAAGCCTTTTTCAGATACTCAACACTCTCATCTTTAGAATTATTATCACAAACAATAATCTCAAACTTAAAATCACATTTGGATTTTTTGAGCGCTTCAACGCAAAGACGCGGAAAATACTTTTGATTGTAATTAACAACCGTTATAGAGAGCTTAGTCATCTAGATTCTTCTTATAATTTGAACGATCAACATTCTTCACACTAGAGCGATTTTCAGAAATTTTCAAATCCCAGTCGCCTCGTACGAAACTTTTTTCAGGAATGTTCTGTGCTACCACAATTCCTGCTCCAATAAAACTCCCCCCTCCAATTTTTACGCCA
>CAZCLD010000013.1:0-12512 GCA_964499425.1 uncultured Candidatus Peribacteria bacterium
TTACAGGCAACGATTATTCCTGTTAATCCCAGATCTCATACTTGGAGGCACTTAGCAAAAGCTCTAAAAAATCCTCGTTCTAGAGCAAGGTATGTGGCGAAATATCCTGAAATTGCTCAGATGTGGGAATTTAGGAAGAGTAATCCAAAGACATTGAGAGTAAAAGGAAATGCGGGTTGGTATGGTGACAGCTCTCAGACCAGGGGAAGAATAGCTTTTGCGATAAGGACTCAAGCGTTACAGGCTCCTAGGCGAGTTGCTTAGAAGCACCTCTTTTTTCAAAGAGATAATAAAAGACTGGTATCACGATAAGTGTGAGGACTGTTCCCATTGCTAGCCCAAAGATTAGTGAGAATCCTAGCCCTTGCCAGAATTCGTTTGTTAAAGCGAGAGGCAGGATACCTACTATTGTTGTGATTGAGGTCATTATGATGGGCTGGAGGCGGGATTTGGCTGCTTCTGCAATGGCTTCTTTGAATTCTATGCCTCTTTGACGGTTTTTGTTTATTCTATCTATTAGTATTATTGCGTCGTTCACTACAACTCCGGCAAGTGCCACCACCCCTAAGAACGCGGGGAATGATAGCTCTAGTCCAATTATGTAAAGACCTGGAAACACCCCTATAATCGCTAGTGGAAGTGTTAATAAGATTATGAATGGTTGCCAGAATGAATTGAACATCAATACAAGCGTAAAGCCGATTAATATGATTCCTACGATCATTGATTTAAAAAGATCCTGAAATGATTCGTCTACTTCCTGTCTGTCGCCGCCGTAGCTTATATTGTATCCGAGGGGAATATCATAATTTGCCAGGTTCTCTTGTATTTTGTCTGTTACTTCGATTGGATTGGCGTCAGCTGTGAGCTCACTTACGACCTTTACAATTCTTGTATTATCTTCTCTTTCAATTGCTGATAGGCTTTTTGTGAATTCGTATTCGCCGAGTTGACTAAGATTAACGGTGTAACCATTAGGTGAGAATATTTCGATGTTTTCCAGATCATTGATACTGAGATTGGTTTTTCCGTTTTTTTCTGGCAGGTCATATTTTACAAGAATGTCTAGATCTTCGTTGTTTATGGTAACAGTGCTAGATTTAACTCCTTGTATGCTGTTTCGGACTAAGCTTGCAACTCTAGGTAGCAGCAATCCGTGATAGCTTACAGAATCTCTATCAAGAGTAAATTTGAATTCATCTAATCCTGGTTTTAGGCTTGTTCCTACATCCTGAGTGCCAGAAATGTCTTCGATAACGCCTTCAATGTGGTTGGCGATTTCTTTGAGTGTGCCTAGGTCTTCTCCTTGAATACGTACAGTGATAGGGAAGTCTCCTGGAGGACCTTCTGAGAGCTCTGTAATAGTAATTTTCCCTTCTGGATAGTCCTTGAATATCGTCCTTAAGTCGTCTGAAAGTTCATAGCTTGTTCTGTCTCTTTGCTCTTTTGGGACGAGATTCACCGTGATATTTGCTACGTTTGATTCTGTTCCGCTAGATAATTCAACTAAGTCTATAGCAGCTTGTGCGTCGCCTGTCCCTATGATTGTGAGGAAATTTTCGACTTCCTCCATTTCGTACAACTTCTTTTCTACATTTTCCACCACTTTTTTAGTTTTCTCTACTACTGTGCCTTTTGGTGTTTCAATGTTGATTATGAAGAAAAACATGTCTGTTCTTGGGAACATTTCGGTTTTGAGTGCGCCTGTCATTGGTAGTGTCATGCTGCCCATGAATAGTACTAATGCAATCAAGATGGTCATGATTTTGGCACTTCTCCTCAAAATTATGAAATAGATGAGTTTGTGGAATGCATTGCCAAGCCATTTGAAAAAAGGTTCAAGAATTGTCCTTCTTCCATTTACTTTACGTTTTTTGAGGAGGCCGGATGTTATGGATGGGCCGATTGTGAGTGAGATAAATAGCGATCCAAATAGGGCCGCGGAAATCGTGAGTGGCAGCGATTTTAGGAATTCACCAACTATACCGCTAACTAATAGCATTGGGAAAAATGCAAAAATTGAAGTCAGTGTCCCTGCTGTTAGTGGCCATTTGTATGTTTTAATTGACTCTGCAGCTGCTGTTTTTGAATCCATGCCTTTTTTCATGTTTTCATGGATTCCCTCCATTATGACAATGGCGTTATCCACCATAAGTCCAAGTGCGATGACTAGAGAGAATAGCGTGAGGCTGTTTATTGTCATTCCTCCAAGATCTATCAAAATGACAGCGAAGAGTAATGAAAGAGGGATTGATAGTCCTGCTACGAACCCTTCTGTAAAGCCTAGCGCCAAAAACAAAATTAAGATAATGAGAAGTGTTGTTTGGATGCCACTTCTGGTCAAGATGCCTAAATCAGATCTTATGTAAACTGAATTATCATTGCTGATTTCTATGTTTATATCCTCTGGGAGAATAGTGCTTTTGAGTTCTTCCACTTTTTCTTTTGATGCATCTACAACATTGAGAACGTTGACTTTCTTTTTTTTGAAAATCTGAAGTGTAATGGTTTCTTTTGATTCTTCTCCATCAAATGAGAGTTTTGATATTGTTTGAGCTTCTGGATATGTTTCTTCAACTGTGGCTATATCAGAGAGGAAAATTGTGGTCGAGTTCTCGTCAGGTGCGGTAAATAGGGGGGTGTTACGGATTTCTTCTATACTCTTATACTGATTGTCTATTCTAATGGAGTAGTTTAATTCGTCTGAACTAACAATTCCTACGGGTACGTTTGGTGACGAAAATTTGATGATATCCGAAACAGTCTCGATGTTTAGGCCGTAACCAGAAGTTTTTGCAGGATCTAGAATGACTTCTATTATTTTGCCCTGTTCTCCAATCATCCCTACTTGTGATACTCCTGAGACTTTTTCTAGTTCTTCTTGGACTAGCTCAGCAATCTCTGTCAATTCTGCATTGGATCTGGAACCTGTAAGTGAAAAGGAAATAGCTGAAACAGTGTCGGACTCAATTTTCGTTAAGAGGGGATCTGTGGCATCGCTTGGCAGATCGTTTTTTGCAAGGTCTACTAAATCTTTCAATTCTTGATGTGATTGATCTACATCTTCATTAGTATCGAATTCTACCACTATTAAAGAAAATCCAACTCCTGAATTAGAAGTCATTTTCTTTAAGTTCTTTAATCCAGATATCTTTTTCTCAAGAGGTTTTGTAAGCAAGCTCTCTGTGTCGGAAGGTGTTGCGCCGGGCAATACGGTTGCAACTGTGCTTATTGGGATATCAATTTGTGGTTGTATGTCTCGAGGAATTGTAAGCAAGGAGAATACTCCCAGAATGATGATCCATATTGCTAGAAGCCAAGAAATTGACCTTCTTTTTATAAAAAACCTCATGATTTAGCGGTAAATTTTCTTTGATTTCACTTTTACTTTTTCGTTTTCCTCGTAAAAATTTGTGCCAGCTTTAACAATCTGTTCGTTTCCTTGTAGTCCGGACTTTATTTTCACATATGTTCCAACTATTTCTCCAATTGTAACTGGTAACTTCTGAATGCGGTTTTTTCCGGTTACTATTCTTACAAAATTTTGTTCGTCTTCTTGGAGAAGACTATTTAATGGGATGAATATTGATCCATTCGCTTTTGGGAAAAAGTGGATATCTACGAGGGATTCTGCTGTTAACTTGTTGTCCGTTCTTAGAATCTCAATTTCTACGTCAACTTTTTTGGTAATTTCGTTCAATGTTGGGCTTATGCTTGATATTTTTCCTTGAACTGATTTGTCGTTACTTTCTATGGTGACATTATCACCTACGGAAACGGAATTAACCTCCTTTTCATTGAGGCTGGTTTTGATAATCATTTTGGTCGGATCTTCGATCTTCATTAGAATCTGTCCTGGTGCAATCAAGTTGCCTTCTAAAGCTGCTATCGAGCTTACCTTCCCACCAATAGGGGACTTGATTGTCTTTTGGTCCTTGTTTAGTTTTGCTGAATCTGTTGCAGAACTAGCCTGTAAGAGCTGTGATTCTGCGGCTATGTTTTGCAGATTTGTTGCTGCTTGTGCGCTTTGGAATTGATTCTCTGCTAGGTAGTATTGATTTAGTGAGCTACTAATGCCTAGCTCTAATTGATTTGCTTGTGAATAATAGGTGTTTTTTACTGTATCGACTGCAATTTCTGCCTGGTTTACTCTGTTTTTTGCAATTTCCATTGCTAGGCGTGCACCGGCGAGCTGGGTTTCTGCTGCGGAAAAAGAAGTGTCCAATTGGTCTTCTAAGCTATCAATAATATCTTCATCCAGGTCGATATTAATATCACTCAGGTCGTCGAATATATCTTCAAGGCCGTCGATGAAATCTTCGTTACTTTCTTCTGTATCTTCTAGTGTATCGCGTGCGTCATAATAGGTGTCTCGTGCGTTATAGTAGGCTTTTTCTGCGTTATCTAGCTCGATTTTAGCGTTGTCCAACTGGTTTAATGCAAGATTCTGAGTGTTCTTTTTGCTTTTTAGAGAGCTTTTATAGGCGTCCTTTGCCATTTCTATAGCGATTTGAGCGGCCTCTAGGGATAACTGAGAAGCTTGGAAAGTGTTATTTTGGCCTTCTACAGCTAATAACTGGCTCTGTTGTGCTGTAGAATACTGTAAATCGATCAGATCAGTGCTTAGAGACTCTCCAAGGGTAATAAGTGTGTCACCTTTCCTTACTGTTTGGCCGATTTCTACATTAATATCTGTTATTTGTCCTGTTATCTGTGGACTGATATATGCTATTTCGGAGGAATGGGTTGTTCCGCTTTTACTGAAAGTCAGGACTGCCTTGTCGCTTCCTAATTGGAAAATTTCCACTTCTTTTAGAAGGGTAGTTTCTCTGAGAATTTTCTCTTCTGGGGCTTCTTCATTTGAGCACGCAGAAAGGAGTAAAGGTGTTAACAGGAATACGATTATTGCTTTCTTCATGGGCTTAAATAAGGATAAGAGTGGATTTTGCACTAATTTTGGAGATTTGTCAATATTAGCTATTGACTTTTGCTGAAATTGGCGTATAGTTCTAGGCTTTAATTCATTGCTATGGATCAATCGAATAAAACCATGCTTCTTATGCGCTATGTTAAGGGAAAGGAGAATTCCCTGATCGAGCGTTATATAAAGGATGGACCAAGTCAGTTGAAGGAGGAAATGAGTGTTTCTGACGAAGAGTGGAGGGTGATTTTTGACTATTTGGTATTTGAGCACAATCTCCTATATAAGACCGTTACGCAGGCTATAGAGTTTTTTAGTGATGCTTATATTGAATATGGGATGACTCATGTTAGGGATATTTTGGATATTAATAATGCAAAATATGATGTGCCTTTTGAGGTAGCATTTGATTTGGTTGCTATGTCACAGGAAGGTCTTTATTACCATGTTTTACAGCACAGGGAGCGATATTTGATGGCATTTAAGGCTCGTGGAGCTGATTTTGTGCGAAAGGTATTAGGGATTTGGAAAAGTAAATATGACGAACATTGGACTCAAATAATGGATTTGTTCTTGCATAGTGTTTGCGATGATTTCTTTTTCGAGCAAAACTGTGAACAAGGTTTGCGATTGTTTTCGCATATGATGAATGTGGCAAGAAAGCATAGACCTGTAGAGAAATCTGAAATTACTAGAAAAGACTTGGTTTAAGCCATATCTGGTATGACAGTGAAGTAATCTCCAAGTTGTTCGCCGTCTTTGTGTTTAAGAATGATTTTGTAGGCGACTTTGCGATCTGGGAGGTATTTGTAGTATGCGAGATCTATCACATCAGCTTCTTTGCCGAGTTTTTCTTCATTTAAGTGATTGTCTGAGTCTTCTCGTTCTGCGGGTTCCAGTTTCTCGTAGTCTTCTTTGGATATCTCTTCAAACTCATTGCTTTTCTCTTTGTAAATATTGCGCAATTCTTCTTTTGCGTCGTTGAGATTTGTAGATTTTAGTACTTCGCCTGCCATATTAGTTGTTTAAATGATTTCTGTGTCAATTTTACTGATATATTTTGGATTTGCAATGATTGGTCCCGTGAATATTGCTCTTCTGGAAGATTGTGATTTAGAAGGTAAAATGGTATAATTAACGGATTAATTGTACCTAATGAAAGTAACGAAACTACTAAAAATGATCGAGATCGTTGGTTTTTTGTCGGATGATGACAAGAAATATTGGAGTGAAGCTATTCCAGGGATGTCGAAAGCTCAGTTAGAGAAGTTGGCTAGTGTCTTGAGCTGGGCGCAAGATCAGAAAGAAAATGCTACTGAAATGAATAAAAATGCTGCTTCGGTGATGGTACAGATTTTTGAAAAAATGAATGATTTTGCCTGTAAAAAAGCTAAAAAATCGCTGCTGGTTTATTCAGAACGAGAGGAGAAAAAGGGTGAAGCAGCAGAGCAAGAAAGAATACTTAAAGAATTAGAATAAAATGGAAAAGGGGCTGGAAACAAAAAGGGGGCCAGAAAAAGTGACTACTAGGGAGAAACCATTGAGTCCTGAGGATTTAGCGGATAGATTGAGCCGTTCACAGGAGGGGGTAGTAAAGGTGGTTGAAAAAGCAAAGACACCGACTCAGAAAGAAGTTGTTAGAGATGTAGTGAAACTTCATACACTCCCAAAAGCTGTGCAGAGGGAAATGGTGGGGAGATTGGCTGATCCGGATTTAGATACAGCTGTTGATTTGAGGATCCGAGATGAGATTGTATCTCCATTAAGTGATCTTAAGGCTGATGTTGAGTCTGGTGATCCCAAAAGACCTTCAAAGTCGATTTCACCAATTACTTCTAACACGGATCTTTCAGTAGCAGGGAAAAGAGAGATTAGCACTGATGGGTTCATTGTGGATTCTTATAAAGGTGGAGGCTCTGTGTCATATCGGCTTTTTCGTGGGAATAAAATAAAGGTGGTGGGTCAGTTTAATGAAAAAACTATAAGAGGAGAGTTAAGCCAGAATATGGGACCAGTGGATGCCATGTTGGTAGTAAACCATATACAAGATAAGGGGACCAAAATGGGTGCTGCACTGTCCTCTGATGTGCTAAAAACCGAGTTTGAGGCAGATACAGAGGGTGAGTCTTTTATGTCAAAAACTTCTACTCAAATGGGTAAAGTCGGAGCAGATGTTAGTGTATTTAGAGGGGCTAAGGACGCGCCAACAGGTGGTGAAGGTAATTTGAAGATTGGAGTCGCCAGTGCTGGGGTTTCTTCTGTGGATGGAGAAAAGTTTGAGGGTAGAGTAAAAGTTGCAGGTTCAGTGGGGGCAGTGAATGTTTCAAGGGATACTGAGAATGCATCGAAACTTGGTTTGGAAAAAAATCTTTCAGAGGGGACATCTGCGGAGTTTGTATATTCAAAGGATAAGGATGGGCGAGCATCTGTTGAGGGAGGATATAAGCACGCTAATGGGAATGTGAGATTTAAAGCTAGTAATATTGGGGAAGAAGCGGGCAGGGCCGTGAGTGTTTTAGCAACACATAAGGCAAAAATTACTGATAGATTTGTTATTGGTGCAGGTGGTGAATTGGTAGTTCCGAGAGATGAGAGCTCTAGGTTGGATGATATTATTGGTACTGCTCAAATGGATTTGGAGGTGAAAGTAGCTCATGGAACATTAGCAGCAACTGCCGCGTATGATCCAGTTAGTGGGGATAGGAGGATTCAGTTGAATTTCTCAATGCCTCTATAGGTTTATGGTACGCCCGATAGGATTCGAACCTATAACCCTCGGTTCCGAAGACCGATGCTCTATCCAGTTGAGCTACGGGCGCGTGTTTGGTGCATAGATATTCTACAATATCTATGGTATAATAAAAGGATATTTAATGCCTGAAACATGCCAACTCCTGAAAAAAGAGCTGTCAGTGAAAAGCAGGATGTGCCGAAAACTAAAGAGGAATCTCCGGAAGCTGTTTTAGCTGCTCAAATTGAAAAGACAGCAAGACGAAGGGCTGGATATACACGTAGGTTTTTCAAAAGAGAGGGGATTGAAGGTGGAACTTTTGTGGAAGCGTTAAAGAAGGATCCTTATGGGATTGAGGTCAATTTTGAGGATGATGCCAGTCTTGCTCTTGGTGTTCATGAATTGCAGAAGGTTTTGGGATTTCCTAAGAAGGATTCGTCTAAGGGTTGTGATGGGAAGTTTGGAAAGCTCACTTATGCAGCCTTTAGGAAAGTAAGTGTACGTGCGCATGCTAGAGCGCTTAGAACTGGAGATGAGGAAGCCATGGGATTAGTGAAAACGAGTCCAGCTGCTGGAGCTAATCCTGCTCAGGAACCAACGGCTGTGCCGGCATCTGAATCTGTATCATCTTCTTCTCCTGAGGGGGATATCGATAGCCCCGAAGGTAATGAAGGATTGGATGCAACAATGGGGAACCTTTTTAGTAAATATGCAGATTTGATTAAGTATAAGGGGTCTGATCCTGTAAAAAGAAGGATTGCTAAAGCGCTATATAGGTATTGCTCTAAGAATGTTAAGGAAAAATGTGAAACTTTTGCTGCAATTTTGACCAGAGGGTTGCGAGAAATCATTACTGGTGAAAAAACTAGGCATTTTGTGTTTCGTATGCCCATTGCAAGACCCGCTACTGCTGCTCTTCGGGGAATAAAGGTTAGAGACTTAACACCAGAACTAGTGCGAAAATATGTGAGACCTGGAATGGTCTTCTTTGTTAATAGTCCTAGAAGGCATAAGGGTCGCAATAAAATAGTTCCAGGTACATCTCATAAATTGCCAAGAATCTCTGACAAGAGGCATTGGTTTACTCTTACCCATTTTGATTCTAGTGGAGAGCCTGTCTTTGCTGATAATGGGGGAACAAAAGGCCTCTATCTTTCATGAGGAAGTGGCTTGGTAGAAGTAATAGAGTTGTATTGAACATTCATGACCCGTTGCATGATCTGCGTGGGCGTATGGTTGCACGAGGCAAGAGTGTTGCCTTACAGGATCAGCCTATTCCAAAGCAATAAACCGCTGTAGCTTAGGTTTCAGTGTGTTTTCTCCTTCTTCTTGTATTCCAATTAACCAGCAATGGAGTAGCAAGGAATATTGATGAATAAGTTCCGATTGCCGTACCTATAGTTAGAGCTAGAACAAAATAGAATATCGTTGGGCTGCCCCATAGGAGGACAGCTATTAGCGTAATTAGTGTTGATACTGATGTATTGATTGAACGCGCCAGAGTTTGGCTGAGTGCTTTGTCTGCACTCTGTGCAAGGGTATCGTTTGAGCCGTGTATAAGATTCTCTCTTAATCGGTCTAAAACTACAATTGTATCATTCACTGAATAACCAAATACTGTGAGCATTGCCGTAATAAATAGTGCATCAATTTCTACACTTAAGAATTGTCCCAAGATTACGAATACACCAGTAACAATTATTACATCATGTAGCAATGCTACAATTGCTGTTGCACCAAATCTCCAGGGGCTGACCTCTTTTGGGATCTTTCTAAAGGCGAAAGCTACATACACAATTATCATTACTAGAGCAAAGATTATGGCTATTACTGCTTTGTGGAGCAGTGTTTTTCCAATTACGGGGCCAATTGTTGTAAATCTTGGTTCGGTGAATTTTGGGAGTTTTCCCCTCATTTGGTCAATCAACTGGTCGTGAGTTTCTGAAGTCAGGTATTTTGTTTTAACAATGAAGCTGTTTTCGCCTGATTCAGTTATTTTTATTCCGCTTAGGTCGAGTAGTCCTGTTTTATCAGCTCTTAACATTGGTTCTTCTTCGGTGCTGTCAGTTGTTGTCTCTGGTGTTACCTCTGGGATTTCTGCTGCTTCTGCGCTGTCCTTGTTTTCCTCAATCTCCTTTAAGGTATTTGCTAAGGTTTCTTTCGAAATTTCTTCTTCAAATCTAAATTCGAGTAGTGTTCCTCCCTTGAAATCTATGCCTAAGTTTAGGCCAAAAGCGAACATAGATATTACTGCAATTGCTATGAGCAATCCAGAAAATGAGAACCAAACTTTGGATTTTTTTATGAACTTGAGAGGTGTTCTCTCCCTCTTTTCCTTAACACCGAAAGCTCTCATATTTTCTGCTATTTTCTTTCCTACGAAACCATAAAGAAGGGTTCTGGTTATTGTAATTGCAGTGAACATTGATACTAGAATTCCGGCTGCCAGATTGAAGGCGAATCCGCGAATTATCGAACTACCAAAGTAGAATAAGATTGCACATGTAAGTAGTGTTGAAAAATTTGAGTCGCGGATGGCGCTCCAGGCTCTGTGAAAGCCGCTATCGATGGCTGATCCAAGTGTTTTTCCTGCTCGTAGTTCCTCTTTTAGGCGTTCAAATATTAGGATGTTTGCGTCTACGGCCATTCCTATTGAAAGAATGATACCCGCAATACCTGCAAGTGTAATTACAACTCCAGTTTTGAGCAGGAAGGTTAGGAAGAAAAATCCGAAACAACTTAGGACAAAGGATAGAAGTTTCTCCCATCCAGAATCTTTGTTGTTGACGATTTTGGTTACAAGGAAGCCAAAAATTATTAGAGAGACGCCAAGTGCGATACCGAGATGGAGCTCTGCTTTGATAAGGAATAATAGGATGACTCCGTATATAAAGAGGGCTGCGTTTGCGACGAGACCAGGAAGGCGATAGTAGATTAACATGAATATCATGACTAATATTAGGCCTATGAATCCTGCCCAAAGGCTTTTAGATAGTGCTTCTTGGCCGAGAGTTGCTCCTATTGTGTATTCGCCTGTGAGGACTATTGGTGCTGGGATTGCACCGGTATTTAGGTCTCTAGCTAAAGCTTGTGCTTCCTCATTGCTGAATTGGCCAGTGATTTGTGCGCTGCCTCCAGAGATTTTCTCATTTACGTTTGGTGCTGAAATCAAATCTCCGCCAACAAAAATTGCTATAGGTTTTCCTACGTTTCGCTCTGTTATTTCCTCAAATAAATTTCCACCTTCATCATTAAACTGGATGCTTACGTATGATTGGAAGAAACTATCCAATTGTACATCTGCGCGTACAAAGTGTTCTCCAGTTAAGCCAGTATCTTTCCATGGATCTGATTTTGTGGAGTAGCTGATTGATTCATATTTGTATTTCTTCTCTTTCACATCTGCTCGAATTGCGTCCGCTTTTATGATGTGATAGCCGAATTGGGTTTTCGTGATTTCAGTTACATCTCCTACTTCTTCAAGTGCTAGAGCAGCTTCCTCAAAATCAAAAACATAGGTACCGTCTCCGGTTACAGGTGTAGTCAATTTTCCTCCCAATTCTTTATTGCTGCTATCATCTGAGAACTCTTTTGCTAGATCACTGAAATTATTACTGTTTTCAAATTTTTCTACTACTTCTTTGGCAAGTGTGTAAGCTTCATCTTCACTTCTTGTAATTGTTGCGTCTGCGCTGTCTAATCCCTCCCATGAAATCAGAATGTGGCTTGTGTCTACTTCTTTTTCGAATCTTATTTCCTCAGTAGTATCTGCGAGTTTTAGTATTGCGAGTCCTGTTTCTTGGATTGCTTGGCCGCTTGATGGATCTAAAACAAAGTCGCCTGTGATCTCTACTAATTCATCTGTGTGCTGCCCAATCTCAAGTCCTTCTAGAGCTTCTTTGATCGTTGGAGGTAATTCGCTAACAAAAGTAAATTCGGAAGTGTCATAGCTTACTTTTCCTGGGTACGCTTGTTGCTCTTCTTGCCCTACGATTGAGTAGTTTGCTCCTTCTTTAATCTTGTCGAGTGCTGCTTGGGCCTGTTCTTGTACTTTTTCTTTTTCTTGTGGATCTAATTCTCCTTTTTCCTCTTTGAATTCAAGTTGAATCGTTTTTCCAACGGTTGCTTTTGCTTTCTCCAGACTAACTAGTTTTCTTTCGTCATCTGTTATTTCGTCGATCGGCTTTGGATCGTCTAAATATGTGTCGATGTCTTCTTGTTCGAGGATTGCGGTTTCGGCTAGCTCTACGATAATGTGAGTTTCACCGGCTAATGTTGATCGAAATATATTTGGTTCTGCTACACCAAGTCGATTTACTCTTCTCTCTATTACTTCTTGTACTCCCTGGGTAATGCTCTCTTTGTCTGATTCGGGGACTTTTCTTAGATCGATTTTGTAATCGAGTTGTGATCCACCTTGGAGGTCGAGACCGAGATGAATTTTAGATTTTTGGAAGAAATCGGGCACAGTTGGAAGAATCTTTCCCTGTTTTTCCGCTGGTACATCGAAAAAGCCAAGTACTAGAGTTACAATCAAAATTGCTAGTAATTTCCAAGATAGATATTTTTTCATAGTTTTTGGTTATGAACTTTTATGTAATTTTTTGTCTAATTCTTCGTCATTGCCCTCTCCCTTTCTGCCATAGTCGTCCTCTAGCTTTACTACATCTGTAAGATCAGGTGTAGATACTTCGAAAACCTCGCTATCTTCTAGGGCTTCTAAACGGTGGACAGTATATGGATGCACTTCGAATTTGTCACCTGGATTTAGGATTTTCTCTTGCAGATCATTCTTATCTGTACCGTAAGTAAGTTTTACCTTTCCTTTGTAGATATATTGAGTTTCGCGTTTTTTTTCGT
>CAZCLD010000013.1:12566-25111 GCA_964499425.1 uncultured Candidatus Peribacteria bacterium
GATATGGAGAATTTTCCCCGCATATTTGTTGGTGTGTGCAAACCAAATCTCCTTGCCCCATGGTTTAAGTTTTGTTTCGGTATTGTGATCGCTCATAATTGGCGTCAATATACTCGAATTTGACCTATTTTGAAAGGGTTCTGTAGAGTTTTATTAGTGCTTTATTTAAAGCAGTTTGCATTAGGTGGAGAGCCTTCAAATCAGTATGTTTGCTGATAGGGTTAGCTACAAAGTCGAGATTGTACTCGATTTGAATGGTATAAAGTGGGTTTTTTGTGTCGAGTTTGCTGAGCCAAGAGGTGTTGTATCCGCCTTCATATATTTCGTTTATTTCGACGCGAACATTCATGGTTTTAGTAATTTCCTTTTGAAGGAATTTGAGTAGTTTAGCAGGGGCTGATATGTGGGGATATTTTTTTGTCTTGCGTCCAGTGATGGGTTCGCCCAAATTTGAGAGAACAAAGCCTGGCATATATTCGTGTTGTTGATTTAGTGGGTGATCACCAGATGTGTTGTGATATTCAATTACGAGAAGGGGATTTTTTGTCTTTGAATCTATTTCTTGTATCTTTTTTTCTAGCTTTTCGTGATACGGCAGCCAATATTCTTTTAGGATCAATGACTTCTCTTTTTTGCTAAACTTTTTGCCTTTTTTGAAAACGGGTCGACCAAAGAAGTCGTGATTATGAAAAGCGAGCTCATTTGGTGGACGATTGAGGTCACATACTAGGCGATGGGTTTTAGCTTTTTGAATATATTTTGCGCAGCTAAATTCTTTTAGTCGATCCGTAAGAGGATCGCTGCATTTCCAAATTTCGTAATCGCAGAGTGCGATACGGTTTCTTATTTTTCGGTCGTGAATTTTTGATTGCGCGTGAGGTGCGCTAATAATAATCGGCATTTTGTTTTTGTTTTTCTCTTAATTATAGCAAAAAAGGGCTTATTGCTCAATTTCTTTTACTCTTTTGCTTTGTGCTTTATCGGAAACTAGGAGGCCATCCGGGGTGTCTACGATTATGGCATCTTTTAGGCCGATGCCTTTGATTTCCTTTTTGTTATCGGCGTAAACCAAGCAGCCCTCACAGTCCAAGAGTTTTACTGGTCCACGTGTTATGTTCTGCCCTGGTGAATTGCTCATCTCGTTATATATTGCTTCAAAATTACCGATATCAGACCATCCAAGGTTAGCTTTTATGATTCTGACCTCTTTTGGGTCGACATGCTCCATAATAGCATAATCGATAGAAATTTTTTCTAATTCTTTGTAGCGGTTGGTAGAATTGTTTTTGCCTATTTCTTGAAGAATCTTGTGGGTTTTGGGTTGAAGTTGCTTAAATTTCTCAAGGATGGTGGATGCTTTCCAAACGTATATTCCCGTATTCCAGAGGTAGTTACCGTCTTCAATGAATATTTCGGCAGTTTCTTTGTCGGGTTTTTCCTTAAAGCCCTCTAGCTCATAAATGTTTGTTTCAATCTCTTTTCCAAGTTTAACGTATCCATAATTGGTGTTTGGTTCGGTAGCTTCAACTTCGACAATGTTTAAGTATCCTTTATTAGAAAGTTCTTCTGCGGTTTTGAGGTTTTCTTGAAATTCTCTCTTATTTTTGATGAGATGGTCGGCGTATATTATTGCCATTACTTCGCCGGGATGGTTTTTTTCTATTGTGATAGCGGCATATCCAATGCAGGATGCAGTGTCTCTTAGGTGTGGTTCAATCAAAATGTTTTCCGTTGGGATTTGAGGGCAGAGTTTTTTTACTAGATCCAGGTGTTTTTCGTTGATTGCTAGGTAAATGTCTTCTGGTTTGAGAAAATCAATGCGATCAATGGCTTGTTCAATCATGGTCTTTTCTGAGACCAGTTTTTGGAATTGTTTTGGTTTTTCGAGGGTGGAAAGAGGCCAAAGTCTTGTGCCGCCTCCGCCAGCTAGTATCACTGCCTTCATGTAGGGAATTTTAACAGATTATTTCTTGATTTGTAATAATTAAAGACGAATAGCGGCCCGCGTGCTTGACGCGGGGCCGCCGTTCGCTTGCTCGGTGGACACCGTGTGGAGCGATGGGCGAGTGGCTGCTACTGCGGGGTCGGGGACTGCCTCTTGGAGTGCCAGTCCTGGACCTTCTGCTGCAGCGCGCTCCAGCGCTCGTTGATCTTGAACTTCTCGCGAAGTCCCAGTCGTTCCTCCTCGAGCTGCCTGGCCGTAGCTGTCAGCCTGTCGAACCTGGCCTTGAGCTGGTCGGACCTTTCGGCGAACTCCGGAGAGCTCATCTCGAGGTGGAAGATGTCCCGGTAGACCTTCCAGAGCTTGACGGCGATCCCGTCGTGCGCGTCATTGAACGTCTTGTAGTCCGTGCGAAGGGTCTCGAACGCCACCTTGAGCTCCTGGATCTCCTTCTGGGCTGGGGTGAGAGTCATCGCTTGCTGGGCGGTGGTTGTCTCCTGGGACTGGCAGCCCGCGAGGGTGCCGGACAACACGAACAAGGCGCTCAGCAAGAGGCGGGTCATGGTCATGGGTCTTCTCCAAACGTGGTGTGAATGAGCAAACGGTCAGGCTAGACACGTTGCTCATCAAAGAGTAATGATAGCAGCGGGTACGTAGTGCTGACCCCTTAACTATACGTATTTCCCGCAGTTTGTCAATGCCCCTAAAATGTGGTTCTATTTTTTTATCAGGCTTTTTCCAGTCATTTCCCTAGGCTTCTTTACTTTCATTAAGTCGAGGATTGTGGGGGCAATGTCCTGAAGTCCGAGGTTTTTGGTTTTGCGTAGCTTGTATTTATCATTTGTTATTAAAGCGCACATTACAGGATTGAAGCTGTGTGAAGGGCATGGATCTCCATTGTCATAGCGCATCCATTCTGCGTTGCCGTGATCAGCGGTGAGTATTATTTTGTAGTCTTCTTCAAGTGCTGCAGGTACAAGATCTTTGAGGCATTCATCTACTGTCTCTACACCTTTTACTGTTGCTTTGAAATCTCCACTATGACCGACGAGGTCGCAGTTGGCAAAATTACACACGATGAAGTCTGGTGATCCTCGGAATTCTTTAATTAGACGTTTTGTTATCTTTTTGGCACTCATTTCTGGGGTATCTGCATAAGATGGGACTTTTGGAGAAGGGATTAGGACCCATCGCTCGCTTCTATACGCTTTCTTTACTTGTGAATTGAAAAAGAACGTTACGTGACCGTATTTGTCGGTTTCAGCGATTCTAAGCTGTGTTTTTCCTACACGTGAGAGTACTCGTGATAGGTTGTTTTTGACTTCGTTTGGTGCGAAGAGTACTGGTGCAATGTCGGAGTAGGGCCCGAAGCAGACGAAACGAGGTAATATCTTTTTTTTGCGGGGGAAGTCTTTGAAATCTTTTTCAGTGAAGGCTCGAGTGATTTGTATAGCACGATCAGAACGGAAATTGTAAAAAACTACAGCGTCTTTGTTTCTGATGATTCCTTCTTTGTCGAGTGAGATTGGTTTTATGTAATAGTCGGTTTCTACGCCTTGTTTGTACTGTTTCTTGATGGCTGCTTCAGGATCTTGCTCTTTTGAGCCTTTTCCGAGTGTGTATAGGTCGTATGCTTTTTGGGTGCGGGTTTCATAGTTTTTGTCACGATCCATTGCGTAGTAGCGTCCGATTAAATTGACGATTTTTCCAAGTCCGAGTTTCTTTATTTCCTTCTCGACTATTTTGATGTATTTGGCAGCTGATTTCTCTGGAACGTCTCTTCCATCAGTGATTGCGTGAATGCAGATATTTTTCAGCTTTTCATGTTTAGCGAATTTAAGAAGAGCAAAAAGGTGATTTAGGTGTGAATGAATCCCTTGGTCTGAAATCATTCCTAGAATATGAAACTTGGCACCTGTTTTTCTGCAATAGGTAGCCGCTTCTTTGAGTTTCTTTAATTTGAAAAAATCACCTTTCTTAATGGAACGGTTTATTTCTTCTAAGGATTGATAGACGATACGGCCAGCTCCAATTGTGAAGTGGCCGACTTCGCTTCCACCCATTGCTCCTTTTGGGAGACCAACATCATTTCCAGAGCATTTTAGAATAGTCTTGGGGTATTTCTTGCGAATGCTGTCTAAAAACGGGGTCTTGGACTTTGTAACGGCGTTCCATTTGTAGTTTTTACCTTCGCCGTATCCGTCTAAAACGATTAAAAGAACTTTGCTCATTAGAATAAGAGTGTCGTTAGATACCAATCAAGTATGCACTGGCCGTAGAATAAAGAAATTATTGTTCCAATCACTAGAAATGGTCCAAATGGGATTGTAGATTTTCTCCCTACTCGTTTTGTAGCTAGTAAATATATGCTGAGGATTGCGCCTATGAAGTATGAAATAATCACCGCAAGTAACCCTTTTTCCCATCCTAGGAGTACTCCAATTAGTGCGCCCATTCGTAGGTCTCCGCCTCCAATCCATGTTCCTTTTGAAATCAGAAATTGTAAAAAGAAGAATACGAAAACAGCTAGGCCTCCTATTAGCATAGTGAGTGGAGAAATTATGTTGAATACAATTCCTCCTGCTATTGCGATGGCGATTGCTGGTAGTGAAAAGCGATCGGGGATCTCTTTGTATTTTAGATCATAGAAAAATATTGCTATCAGGAAGCTGAATGTGACTATGTAAAATAGGAATATTTGGAAAATTTGCCAGTCCATTGAGTAATTTAGGATGCCTGGATTTGTCAACGCGGGGATTACTTCGATGAAATTCCAGTTCAGGAAAGTTGCTACGAAGATTAACCCAGTCAAAATTTCAAGTAGTAAGTAGTGGAAAGAAATGGTCTTTTTGCAGTAGGAGCATTTCCCTTGCAGAAAGACCCAGCTGAAAACGGGTATTAGATGTTTCCATTTGATCTTTTTTTTGCAGGAGGGACAAATTGATCGACTGAGCAAAATCCCTTTTTTCCCTTTTTTAGTGCGGTGTACGACCACACTTAAGAAACTTCCTATGGCTGTACCTAGGATGAATACGATTATTGAGGTGAGGAATGTCATGGCCTTAGTTTACAACTTTTGGCGTGAAGGTTCAACTTCCTGATAATACTGTTGTAATTCGTCCTCGGTTAGCTTGTTGAATCTTTTTGCAGCAAGGTTGCCTATGCCATTGCTGCGTCCCAGAATATAGGCTTTTTTGTAGTATTCTTTTGCTAGTAGACTTTTGCCCTGTTTTTCCTGAAGCCAACCAAAATTTAGGTTTGCTGCGTCGAAATTTGGATTCATAGATAGAGCAATTTTCAAATATTCATCTGCTTTTTTAAAGTCTTCTAAGGCTGTATAGGCCCAGCCAGCTAGATTGTAGGACATCTCTTTTTCTGGATGATATTTAAGTGCGATAATCGCTAATTCAACAGCTTTCTCGGGTTCGTTTGTCTTATCGATGTTGAGCCAAATGCTTTTTACGAATATTTCGATGTTTTTTGGATTCAGCGCGATTACGTCCTCATATTTTTTGGTTGCTTCCTTGTAGTTTTCTCTTAGAAGGTAAAGATCGCCGAGCTTGAGGCTTATTTGGTCTTTCGGTTGAAAACCATTTTCATCTGCCTTTTCTATGTAGTGAATGGCTTCATCTATGTCGTTATTTGCAAAGTGGCTTAATCCTAGAAAGAAGAGTGTTTCTGGTTTTTCTGGTTCAAGTGCTTCAGCTTGTTTGTAGGAGTCTATTGCCTCGAGGGGTTGGTCTGTATTTAGATAGGCGTATCCCAGGACTATCCAGGCATCACGATAATTGTTTTGTTGGTTGATAATCTCGAAAAGTAGGGGAATTGATGCTTGGTATTCTTCGGTGTCTGTCATTGCTTTGGCCAAGAGGAGTTCCAAGAATAATTGATCTCCTTCACGGTAGTAGGAAAATTCTGTATATGCGTCTACGAATTTTTGGCTTTTGTCTCTTATCTCTTTGGCTGGTGGGGGATCTAGGGCGATTATTTCATTGAAGAGGGTTTTCGCACCTTCGGGATCTTTGTAAAGGATTAGGACTATTGCTCTGTAATATTTTACTAGAGGGTCGTTTGTATCTAATTCCCATATTAGTTCTTTTGCTTTTTGGATGTTGCGTTCATTTAGATAGGATCTTGCTATTGCGACTTTTAGGTATATTGAGTTTGGTTCGATTTCTGCTGCTTTTTCAAATGCATCACGTCCATTACTGGTTTGATTGTTTTTTAGAAGTGCTTCTCCAAGTTTGACTAGGGTTTCTGAGGATTTTGGGTTTATGATGGCGGCATTTTGGTAATTGTCGACTGCATCCTTAAAATAGCCTTTTGAGAAATAGTCGTCTGCTGCTGCTATGTATTGGCTGAAGCTTTTTTCTGTTTCTGCTGTTGCTATTGGATTTTCTGTTACTACAATTTCATTTATGGTCTCAATCTCTGGGAGTGGTTCGTTTTCTGGTTGTGTATCAGGTTTGAAAAAATGAATGGATACAAAAGCCGCTCCTACAATTATTATTACCCAAAGTGCTGCTAGAAATTTGCTCATGCTTTCAATGTGTTTAGGGAGCAGATTGCGGCTGCTATTGCGTCTGCTGCATCGTCGGGTTTTGGTGTTTTAGTAAGTCCTAGAATAACTCTAACCATCTCTTGGACCATTATCTTATCGGCTTTACCATAACCGCATACGGCTGATTTTATTTCGGTTGGAGCATATTGCTCTATCTCCAGACCATTTTCCGTGCATTTTTGAATTATAACTCCTCGAGCTTCAGCTACTGACATTGCAGTTTTTACATTCTTCTTAAAAAACAATTTTTCGATTGAAGCTGTCCGTGGTTTCCATTTTTTTATGAGTTGACTTAGATCCTTTGCGATTTGGTCTAAACGGATGTTTTGTTTTAGGCCGGCTTTGGTTTTTATACAGCCGTAATCCAGGAGTTTTACTTTGCCTTTTTCGCTTTCAAGTATACTGAATCCTGTTGTAGCGGTCCCTGGATCGATACCCAATATCCTCATATTTTGAGTGAAGTGATTAATTTCTCTTGTTTGCTGGCATTGCATACTAGGACTACTTTTTGTCCTCTTTTTATGATCTTCTTCTTTTTCAGGAATTGAATGATTTTTGAGGCTTTATCCCTTGAGCGTGGCGTGATCCTCTGAACACAAATATTGTTCAGCCCCCAGACTAATGTCAGTTCTCTTGCGGTTTTCTCGCTGTTTGTAACAGCTATTACTTCAGTGAAATGTCTGTTTTTTGCAACTTGCCTCGCAGTGTATCCGTCTGTCGTATAGACTATTAGGAAATTAGCTTTTGTGTCGCTGGCGAGTTCGCAAGCGCTTAAACAAGTTGCGTTAAGTGAGCTCAAGTATGTTTTTCCTTGAGGAATGTCGTATCTTAATTCTTCGTATTTTTGCATTTCTTTTTCGACGGCAGTAGCCACCTTTGTTAGTGTACTGGTTGCTCGAAATGGATATTTTCCAACTGCGCTTTCATTAGAGAGCATAATTGCATCAGTGTGATCAAAGACTGCGTTTGCGGCATCAGATATTTCTGCTCTAGTAGGTCTAGATTTTTTAACCATGGTGTAGAGTACTTGAGTAGCCGTAATTACAGGTTTTCCGTATTTGTTTGCTAAGGCAATCATTCTTTTTTGAACAATCGGCACTTGTTCGGCCTTAATATCTGCACCAAGATCACCTCTGGCTACCATTACTCCGTCTGCTGCACGAATAATTTTTTTGAGGTTTTTTACTGCTTCGTGTCTTTCTACTTTGGCGATGATGGCTGTGTCTTTTTTCTTTCTTTGAATCATTTTTCGTAGTGCCTTGATATCCTTATCGCTTTTGACGAATGAAAGAGCGATAAAGTCGACATTTTGTTTTAACCCGAATGCTAAGTCTTTTTTATCTTTGGTTGTAATCGTTGGTTTCGAAATTGAGGAAGTTGGTAGATTGATTCCTCGACCTGTGGTTACAAGCCCTCCTGTCTTAACTTTGCACAGTAGTTGAGTTTTACTGACTTTAAGAATTCTGACTTCGATTATTCCGTCGTCGATTAGGATTATATCGTTTTTTCTGACGTCCTTGACGAGATTTTTGTAGGTGATTGGGATCGTGATGGTTTTTCCTTCTTCGGTGCCTTGGATTTTTCGTGTTGTGAGGATGAATTCTTTATTCTCCTTTAGTTTTATGCCTTCTTTAGGCATCTCTCCGATGCGGATCTTTGGTCCCTGCAAATCCTGAAGAATCCCAATCCTTTTACCGGTAATTTTTTCAGCTTTGTGAATGTTTTTAATGATCTTTGTGTGATGGTTGTGAGTGCCATGCGAAAAATTGAGCCTGGCAACATTCATGCCGGCATTAATTAATTTAGTTATCTCGATGACAGAATCGCTAGCTGGTCCGAGTGTGCAAACTAGTTTGGTGTTCTTGGTGTACATCGGGGTTGATTATACCATACTTGGCGTCCTTTTTACCTGCTAGTTTGGCCCACCAAATATCTCCGTAGGACCAGTGCCAATATTCGTTGGGATTGTTTACCAGTCCAGCTTTCTCAAGTGCTTCAAAGAATATTTTGCGATTATTCTTTATCTCTTGTGGTAGCTTTGGTTGATTTGACATTGAGTTTTCTTCGAAGCTAAGGGTTTCGTCTTCAAGAGGGACTTTTTCACCATTCTTCATTAATACCAAGTCTATTGCTGCTCCACACAAATGGCCTGAAGCCCATTTTCCTTCGTGAGGATGGACGAATTTCTCGACTGTTTTGAGGATTTTTTCTTTATCCCAATCGGGATGTTCATTTTGAAAGCTTGTGAAATAAGTCTCGAAGTACTCTTTTTGCTTTTCGACTGATCTTAGTCCTTCCATTATGAAGAATGTATAATCTTCTGGGAGATTTTCTTCTGCTTTTTTGAGCATGTTTGCCACGGTTTTTCTTAAAAGTATTGGTTCATTTGTTATGACTGAAGGACAAATTTCACTAATATCTATAACTGGTTCGAGATGACTTTTGATGTCGTCGAAAAACTCCAAATAGCTTTTGTCCAATAGGTTGTTTACTTTGTCCTCAGGATCGTTTTCTTTACTGCGGTAGATTGTTGGGAAGTGGTTAATCTCTATGATGTATGGATCGAAGGTGTCTTTCAATATGACATCAAATCCAAGCAAGTAGATTATTTTATCTAATTTGTTTTTTTCGACATTCATACCAAGTAGCATTGATTTTAGGGATTTCTCAACTTCTTCATTTATTCTATTCCAAACAATCTCTTTTTCAGTGTTGGGGATGGTTTCTAGATATTCTTGAATTGTAAGATTGTGTTCTATTTTACCGTTGAGTAGGGATATTGTGGAAATTGCACTTTCCTCATCTTCCAAATCATCTGCATTGAAGGGTTTGTTTGAAATTCTGGTTAAACCATAGGGATAAACCTTGAATTTTAGGGGGTGCCAAGAAAACACGCCTACGTAGATTCTTAGGTCGGTTTTTTTGTTTTCATATAGGTGGGTATCTGTCAAAAATTCTTGTAAAACATAGAATTCTTCTTCGGATGCTTTGATGCTTTTGGACTTTTCTTTATAGTTTTTTTCTGTAATTAATTCTATGCCTCGACTGCAAGTTTCACCGTGGGGTTTTGCAATTAGGATTTGTTTTTTTGCTTCATCAAAGATTTGTTTAATTGTCTCTAGCATCTGTTCCTTTGGTTCTATGTATGTTGATGGTCTATTAACTTTGAGATTATTTTCTTCTCCTTTCTTGAAGTATTTTTCCAAATACCACTTTCCTGTCATGAGAATGTCATGCTGATATGAGAGGTGAGCGTTTTTCCAGTGATTTTTTACTAAATATTCGAGGTATTTTATAGCTAATGAAGGTTCGCTAATTTTGTTGTTTTCAATTATTCCTTTTTCAATTAAATCATTGAATATTTCGGTATTTCCTTTGTAGAGCTCAATATCTTCATTTGAATCCGAAATGTGGAGATTGATGTAGTCTGGTGATAGTTTTGTGAGTTTTTTTATCTGGTTTTCTTTTTTCTTTGTTTTGATTACTCCTTTTTTAAGAAAGACGCTTTTTCCTTTGATTTGAATATTGTTCCAGCTTGAAATAAAGACTTTGATCCCAGCTTTTGAAGCACAGGCAATGAGTCTTTTAATATTGTTATAGTTCCCAATTTTGAATTGGTTCTCTTGGTAATCGTCCACTAGAAATAACATCTCCATAATAATTGTTACATTTTCATTTTTCCTTTGAGGTCTTCTATCAATTGGCTAGAATATGCTACAGAGTGATCTAATCTTAGGCGAGGATCAAGCCTGCTTTTAGCCTCCAAGATGCTTGGATGCTGCTTTCCATGGGCGAAAGCCCAGTTAGCGAAGCTCACATAATGTCTAATTAGCGAGATAGTAGTTTGTGCCCACTTTTTTGATGATTGAAGGTGTTTTTCCATACCTCTGTAAATTGAAGTGTCTAAGTTTTTAGCAACGAACTTAGCAAATTTAGTTTGAAATTGCTCTCTTGTTTCTTTGTCTTTGATTCTGTTAATTACGTTTGTTCCGTCTTTGTATGTTTTTAAGGCTAATCTTGTTGCTCTAAGGTGTAGTCGGAGCCTGTTTTCACTTTCTCATGTTTTTCCATAATGATCAATGTTGGATGTAAGCATTTTGCGTACATTATCATCTTTTATCTCTCCACATTCGCTTTTTAGTTTCATTAAGCTACCTATGATTCCTTCTTTTACTTTTACTTTCTCGAGTTGCAAAATAAACCTCTCATGATCCTTAGCTTGTGCTAGTGATCTTTTGAGATGTTTCTCATAGTATTTTTTTGAAAGGCTATCGTGCTTTGTTCTTGAAGCTGTTTCTTCCATTTTACGAATTGCTTCGCGAGCTTCTGCTGCGACTTCTAGGAATTTTCTGCGAATTTCACTGTGGAAGGCTATTTTTTGAGTTGCAGTCATCTTTGATGTATCAGTTTCTTTGTATTCTTCGAATACTGTCTCATATTTATCGTTCATCAAATCTGCTACTACAATGGGGATTCTGAATGAAGGCTCATATACTCGGGTATACTCCGTGGATTGGAAACCTCTAATGTAGGGATCGTATGCTTGGGGATTTGTAGCTGCCGCTTTTTGAAATTCTCTTAAATAGATTTCGTTAACATCTAGGTTGAACATCCGAGGGATCCTGAGACATCCATGGGATTGTGGTGTGCCAAATTTGCTCTCTTCTGGGGTGAGATGCATGAAGTACTCATAGTCTATGAATTTACCGCCTTTATCTTTGAATCTAAGTTGAAAAATTTTATATGCTTCTTGATCTCTTCTTACATGTTTTGAACCCCAAGCACTATTGTAACCCTTTGCTTTAGGGCTAAAAATGTGGCGGATATAGTAGACATTCGACAATGTTGTATGATCTTTTCTTGGATATCTGGTAGCGCTACCTGTTGATAGTAGGTTGAAACTTTTCAGAGTTAATTTGTTCTGGGTCTTGTCATATTTATATGCCAATACATATTGTTCGTGTTTAGCTTTGTTGACGAATAGTATATACGGTGCTTGTTCAGCATATTCGATTTCTCCGCTTGCGATACGGTCTAAGATGTTTTGCTCAATTTGTGCTCTTTCACCTGTAAATCTTTCATAAGCTTTAGAAGCTGTTTGTAGTCCAACCTTCATTATTGCAAATTTCTTACGGAATCTTTTTAGGGATTTGGGATTTCCTAATCTTCTTCGTTCCTCTGTTAATTGTCGAAATTTTTCAGTATTTGTCTTTCTTCTCCTCTTTAATTTGCTAATTGCTCTGTCTAATCGTCTATATCTATCTATAGCTTTTTGAGTTCTTCCGATTAGTTTACCGTATAGTTGGATTCTTGTTCCAAGGTTTTCAGTTGAGCTTTGATCTGTCTCCATACTTGCCTGTATTTCGCTTGAAAACTCCTCGGCCAGGTGTGGGTGTCTGGAAATGAAATTGGATAGATAGACGTCGTGTTTGTCATCCATCCAAGTAATTTCGAGGTCTTCCTTTGGATGAGTTGGTAAGGTCTCTTTTCTCTCACGTGCAAAATTCTCGAATATTTGAATTCGTCTTTGTAGGTATTGGATAGTTTTGTTTATTCTGTCCAAATCTTCACTTTTGGAAGAAAAACTACCTTTTAATCTTTCATATTTTTGAATTGTTTCTTTGTAGACTGCAATTTTTTCAGAAATATCATCGGCTTCCTGAATACCGTGTTGCAAGTCTGTCTGAATTTTGTCTAGTTCAGTCTCAAATGGGGACAGTTTTGATCGTTCTCTTTTCTCGCTCAAGATTAATCTTTTTAAGATGTTGACGAGAGCCCGTTTGACAGTTTTCTATTTTATTGCAGAGCTCCTGAGTCAGGGTTGGTTTCGGGAGCAGGTGGAGTGCCATCTGCGGGTTTAGGACTATCAGGCGGGGGTGTTAATGGAGGAGGAGGAGGGGCTTCTGCAGGTGCAGGTGCAGCTGCTGGTGTCATTGCAGGTTCAGCTCCAGGTGTCATTGCAGGTTCAGCTCCCGGTGTCTTTGCAGGTTCAACTCCCGGTGTCTTTGCAGGTTCAACTCCCGGTGTCTTTGCAGGTTCAGC
>CAZCLD010000014.1:0-25007 GCA_964499425.1 uncultured Candidatus Peribacteria bacterium
GACGAAGGGCTCGAAAACCTCAAAAACAAAGTAGACACTCTAATTACAATTCCAAACGACAAGATTCTATCAATCATTGATAAAAAGACCCCTCTAAATGACGCTTTCCAGGTTGTAGACGATGTCTTAAGACAGGGTGTACAAGGTATTGCTGATTTAATCACCGTACACGGAATGATCAATGTGGACTTCGCTGATGTAAAAGCAGTAATGGAAAATGCTGGATCAGCTCTCATGGGTATCGGTTACGGTACAGGTGAAAGCAGAGCCACAGAGGCAGCCAAAGCCGCTGTAGAAAGCCCTCTACTAGAGCTTTCCATAGATGGCGCGAAGGGTGTACTCTTCAACATTACCGGAGGAAACGACCTAAGCATGTTCGAGGTGGATGAAGCTGCTCGTGTTATCACAGAGGCTGCAGATCCTGAAGCAAACATCATTTTTGGTGCAGTAATTAACGATTCATACACTGGTGAAATAAAGATCACTGTTGTTGCTACTGGCTTTGATTACCATCAATCAGAAGGCTCAGTTGTACGTCCAAAATCCGCCTTCAGTTCAACCCCTAGAGAAGAAATGCCAATCAAACAAGCCGAAAACGAGCTTGATATTCCGGCGTTTATTAGGCAAAAAATGGGCTAAGTAGCGAGGAAAGCGATCCGTAGCGCAGCAAAGACCGCGTTCTTTGCGGAGCGAAGGAGAAAAAGCGCTGAAAAATTGCGACGGCCAGGAGCAATATTTTTCAAGCTTTTTCAGCTTTCCCCTATTGAAAAAAGTGGCGAGTTTTGCGATCCTAGGCTAAAATCTACGCATGCACGCCAAAATTCTAGACAAATCCGAAGAAGACCTATGGGATAGTTTTACCGAAAAACACCCCCTAGCCACAATCCATCAAACCTCAAAATGGGGCCATTTCCAAGCACACAGACCCAGCAGAGGCAAATACTGGATTATTGCAGTATATGAAGGCAAAAAGATCATTGGAGGGACAATGCTTATTAGATACGGCCTGCCAAAAAACAATTGTTGGCTATATGCCCCTAGAGGCCCACTTGCCAGACCAGAATTGATGCCTGAAATTTTGAACCAGATAAAAAAGATAGCAACAGAGGAAAAAGCCATTTTTCTAAGAATAGATCCACCATTAGAAAAAGCTCACGACTACGATGGCTTTCGACCAACAAACCATGGTCATCAACCGCAACACACTTTAATTTTGGAATTAGACAATTCAGAAGCAGCCATCCTAAAGCAGATGAAACAAAAAGGGCGTTACAACATTAAAGTAGCCCAAAAAAAGGGAGTTGAAATCCACAAATCTAATCCAAAACACCCAAATAGATTCGCTTATGATCTTGGCAAGTTCTACCATATTCTCCAGCAGACCACTAAAAGAGATCGTTTTCACAGTCACGGACAAGGCTTCTACAAGGCGATGATCGAGACCCTCTACCCGAATGCTGCTCTATATCTTGCCAAATACGAGGGAGAGATTATTGCAGCTGCAATAGTCACCTATTACAAGGACACTGCTACCTATTATTACGGGGCTTCCAGCGACACGCACAGAAATGCCATGGCACCATACCTTCTCCACTGGGAAGCAATAAAAGACGCAAAAAAAGAAGGCTACAAATACTACGATCTATTCGGAATCTCCCCACCAAACTCCAAAAATCACCACTGGAAAGGTGTTACAGAGTTCAAAAAGAAGTTCGGAGGAAACCATGTTTCCTATCAGAGAGCCCAAGAATATCCATTCAGAAGATTCTTGTATCTCTTATATCGACTCTATAAGGTGATAAGATAGCTCAAAGGACTTGACAATTATGCTGAAAATGGTATCTTTCTAGCTCGGAATTTACAAAATCTTAAATATGTCAGAAAAAAGCGGTGGTATAGACAGAAGAACAGTTTTGAAAGCCGGTGCTGTGGCAGGTTTCTTGGGAGTAGTAGCCGGCGGAGGATGGCTAGTTAAAAAGGCCGTTGACCACGTCTTTGACCCACCTGAAGATACAGCTATATGCGATCCCAACGCTGTTGATGCTGCAAATAGTTCCGCAGCAGAGGGGCCAGAAGGGCCACCAACAGAAGCCGAAGCACAAGCCGCAGAAATGAAGGAGGAAGTAAGGAGGATACTCGGGACCGATGACGAATGTCCAACAACTGACATCCCGGAAGTCCCCACTGAGAGTGGACTTCGAGAGCTTTTGATAAATAAATACATCGACCAGACCGGAGTATTCACACCAGCAAGTGGGCCGCACAGTTTGGACGATATACTGACTGCGCATAACCAGAGATTCATACTGATCTACAACTCCAAAATGATGCAGATGGATGGAGAGCTAAACAAAGGAATTGCCCTTGAAATAAGGTACGACAAATCACAAAGGGCTTGGGTCTACACAGATCCAAAATTTGCAAAGCGCAAAGTCAAATTCTTGCCCGGAGATATTATCGCAATGCCTGGTAACAATATGACATATCTTCCGATGACCCATTCGCCAATTATAACTCGTCACAAAGCTTCAAAACACGATACAACTAGAAAAAGAGAAGCGACAACCAGAAAATTTGAGGAGGTACTAAGAGAAGTTCTAGCTGTAGTTCAGGAAGGAGACATTATCATCCATACTTCGAGATCAGCTCAGTCAAAACTCATTCAAAAGGCGTTTAATCACCCAGCTACACATAATGGCGTAGTGATGAAAATAAAGGGAGTATGGGTTGTTTATGAAGCTGTGCAACCAGTGAGAATCGTCCCTCTTGCTAACTGGATACTCAATTCAAAACCAGGTGATAGCACTGGCTTCAAATTAGAACCTGACTACAAGCCATGGGTAGCTTTAAACAGACACAAAGATCTAACACCAGGTGAGATTGCAAACATGAAAAGGCACCTTGATGGAGAATTAGGAAAACCATATGATGTATTGTTTAGACCAGACCAGCGAAACAAGTATTGCTCCGAATTAGTAGATGACACAGCAGAGGCTGTCGGTAGAAACGCAGGTAAAGATCAAAGCCTGGGAGATTTGCGCTTGGGTTCTAGAGGGCTGTTGGTCCTATCAAGAAGGTATTGTCGGAGTAGCGGTGATGCCTGTAGAGATGTCGAAGGCAATTTAACTCAAAAATTAAAGCAATTTATTGTAAGGCAATTCAAGACTAATAAAGTCACAACAAAAGAGTTTTTTGCACCTGGATTTAGGAAAGGACTTGATGATGAAGATAGAGAGCTTTACGACACGATATTGGATGAAATACCTCCAGGCCTCAGAGAATATCTAACAAAAAACGTCGTAGTAACACCTGCTTCCCAGCTGGACGATCCCAATCTACAGCACGTTTACAGATCTCGACCAGACATTCATCCATAGGAAAAAGGCCTCACGCGTCTGCTATACGTAAGACCTTATTCCTCGACTTTGACTGCCGGTGGCGCGACTTTCCAGGTCGCAACCAGGTATTTGAGCGAGAGGATCGTGGCAATCCCCGTCACCAGTGTGAAAACCACGTAGCCCAGAGCTATTGCCACAAGCTCCGGCCACAGCGCAGCCGCTCCGACCACGAAGGGTAGCCCAGCTACCGTGTTGATCAGTGGCCACCATCCGCGCTTCACAGCGTAGAAGAGGCGGTTGATCACCAGGATGAGCGTTCTTGGCAGTACTCCGAGGAGCATCACCAGGGTCCCCTGCCAGAGCAGGGTGTGGCTGGACTGGACTTCCCCGCTGGTAACGAGGAGCAGGAACCACTGACCCAGAACGGCCCAGCCGAACACGGCGACGGAAAGCAGCCCGAGGGCCAGCACTCCGTCCTTCCGGATCAACGCACCCAGGGCCTTTCGGTCCCCTTCAAGCGCGAAGCCACAGAGCTTCGGGTAGGAGGTCTTGCCGATGGCAATGTTGACCACCCGCCCGGGCATCTGCGCGATCTGGAAGCTGAACTGCAGGAGAACTGCAGTCATTGGGCTGCCCCAGTTCAGAGCGATGGCAAAGATCGTTGTGCGGGCCCCTTCCTCCACGGCGGCCGTTAGCACACGCGGCAGTCCGTTTCGCAGGACACCGCCGAGCTTTGCCAGCTCCTGCACCGTCGGGATGGTGAAGCGGAAGCCGTTTTTACGGGCCACGCGCCAGTTCACCACGAGGTGCATGAGCGCTGCAAGGTTGATCGTCCACACCACCCAGAGCAGACTGGGGGCGAGCAGGGGGAGGAGCAGTGTGAGTACTCCATAAACGACGGGAGCCACCTGGACTCCACGGAAGTCGTTTTCCCGCTCGCTGTAGGCGGAGAGAATGGACGACCAGCAGAGGGCGATGGGCTGCATCGCCAAGTGGATGTAGAGTACTGAGCTTGCAGCCCACATCTCCGACACCAGGAAGTAGCCGCCCGCGAGCAGCACACCCAGCATCAAAGTGCTCAGTACGAGAACTCCCGAGATCAGGGTTCGGCGCTCCTGCGCCCCCTTGCCGGTGATCTCGGGAATCACCGCCAGGGAGATGGCACCACTACCGATCAGCAGGAAGAAGAACATGTCGGTGACCCTCATGGCAGCCATGAGCGTCGCCAGGTCTCCTCCGCCGAACAGGTAGGTGTATACCTTTATCCGCCCCACGCCAAGGAGGGCGGACAGCAGGACGCTTGCGCCGATAAGCACGCGCGCGCTTCGCATGTCATCACCTCCTCAGGTGTGAAATAGCAGTTGTTCAAAGTCAAGGATCATCTCTTTTAGAGCATGCGCCCCAGAGAATGCCTCAGAGTGGCATCCCTAAAAGAAGATCCAATTAAACCACAAAAACAGCAAAAAATCAAGGTGAACCTAGGATGGGTGCCTTTCCTCTCTACTTACAACCTTTGGAGGTTCATAGGTATAGGCTTTAAGCCATTTTTCGTAGTTTGGATTTAGTTCTTTATCAGATAATTTTTCATAATAGTTATCCACGAGTAGCCCTAAATGCTCAAAACTCTCAAAATTTTGCTTCAATTCACCCAGTTTAAAGAGTTTGAAAACATTTTTTACAAATCTCTCACCCATATTGTCAGGAGTGATAGATGGATCTAGCTTTAATTTGCCGGCCTCTATTTTGGAGCCACCCTGAAAATCACCCTTTTCAAAAGACCCTAGCCCCTCAAAAAGCGTAGCATTTTGAGCTCTACTCCTTTTATGCCTGGCAAAAGGGGCAACTAATTCACCTCCACAAGCCGCACCCATTTTTGCCAAAACTTCAGCTTTATTTTCCTCACCTAACGCTCGTTTTGGCTTAGAAATAGGCGGATTACTAGCAATTATAGAAAAGAAAAAATCATAATACTTTTGAGGAATTCGCGCTTTTACCGGGCCAGTTACAAAGGTATCTTCGAGATATTTACATGCTGCTAGAGCAAGTCCTACTTGAGTTACATAATGCCCCTCTTTTACAACCTCAGGTTCATAGTCTTTGTCTGGATGATTTCTTCTAACATCGTAGTAGAGGAATTCTCTTATTGTACCCTTCACAACTTCCCTTAATTCACCAGTCTTCCTGTTGTAAAGAGATCTTCCATACAGGTTCGTCATCAAAATCGGATCTTTCATGGCACGCTCAACGATATCAGCTTTTTCAAAAGGGGTAAGAACGACACCCTCAACTTCTTCGATTTCCTCCTTTAAGAAAGCTTCAATTCTTGGCTGAATACTGTACTTAATAATTGCTGCTGCTATTTTGAGCGGTCTGGAAATCCTCTCACTTAAGGAGTCAGGATTATCACCTAATGTATATGCTAAGGATTCAGGTGCATATCCATGCTTTCTTAACAAATCTTTCTGAACATCTCTAAAAGCAATATCCTTTATTTGCAGATAACTTAGGGACGAATCAACCAGAGGATATGGACCATCCAAATCATCATCATAGTCAAGGTCCGTAACTTTCACCTGCTCAATTCTTGCCACTGCAAGCAAAACATCTTCCTCAAGTCCAAATTCCCGTGCCACTTTTTCAACGGCTGTTCCAACACGCCTGTTTAAAGTCCTCGATAGATCTTCTACATAACCCATCGAGAGTTTCATCCACGTGCTCGTACGTAGCGGTGCTTTCCAGGCACAGGATCAGCAGGACGAGGGGGAGGCTCCAGCCGAGGGCGACCTTGATCGCCCAGCGCTTGAGGCTGGAGGTGGTGGAGAAGTAGGAATTTCCATCCAACTCCTCAAACAAGTAAAGGATTACGAGCCCGCTCATCCAGGCCGCGAAAATGAACTCAAAAATCAGACGCTCCATGCGGAACACACTCCGGTTGGACAGCTTGTAGGGAGTAGATCCACCCATATCGACGATCACGCTGAGCACTTGCTAGGCGATAGTAGAAATATGGGCAGATCACTCCATACGGATGGCGTAATTTTAAGGAGCAAAGAGCCGGAATTATGGCAAATAGTAGCTGAAAAGTCAATTCAAAGGATATACGCCAAAGGAGTAATGGCCACCATGCCTTGACAAAACCGAGGAAAGCGCTAAAATAGACTACTAAAAACCACAAATATGCTACCAGAAGACCCAGATAAACAAGCAGAAGCACCGGTCAACCCCAAGGAGTTAACAGCTGATGACCCAGGGATGGAAGCTGCGATACAGGAACTCAAGGGGGAACCACTCGTACTTCAACAAGATGCAGCAATAACTAAACCTAGAATTGCTACTCATGATCGCGTACTTTACGCAATATCACGCCTTTTTAGAGGATATCCCAACAAAAGAGAGACTAGATTCAGACAAAATCTCGCCGAAACTGGACAGTACGTCCAAGAACATGCAGAAGAACTCACTGAAAAAGCATATTTACACGTAGTGGCTGGAGATGAGAGGACTCCATATTCACACGTGGCTCTTGAAGTAGGCGGAGTGGTGTACAATTTTGGACGTTACTTAAGCACATATTCAGCCTTATTTGGAGATGGAAGCATACTGATATATCCCGATAGGCAATCTTTTGCACAGGGTTTTTTGGTCAAAAAAGATGGACGTAGAAAGGTCGTTTCACATAGCTTCAGCATACCTATAAGCCCCGAAGGCGTGGAAAGAATCCAAAAAGATATAGAAGAAAATACAGCACCCTACAGACAAGAACTTATAATGAAAAGAAGAGGTATCGAAAATCCTCAAGATCTTCCCCCCGCTTTCAAGGAGGGAGAAGTATGGGTCAGAGCAACTGTAAGAGCTGATTACAATATCCCAGACGTACCAAATACTGGAGTATTAGGAATGCTCATTGATGAAAGAACTTTCAACCTATTCCTAACAAATTGCACCTCTTTTGCACTAAGGTCCTTAAGTCAAGCAAATCCGCAATACAGAAAACTATTTGGAGAAGTCCTAATGGAAGAAGATCATCCCGTATTTAGAGCGATAGTAATGTTTAAATGCTTTTGCCTATCAGTTCTAGCAGGGATTGTTAGACATGTTAAAGACGGGGAAAATAGAGATAAGCGCCATATAGATGGAATCCTTCACAACGCTCTGCGACATTCCGAAGAAGCAAGACTTTTTGACGAAATGATAGCCATAGTTCCCCCTGATGGACTAGTGGACATTCTGGCCAGAGACGAGGATAATGCAGTTTTTTCAGCAGAAGCAGAAGTGGTAGCAGAATTAAACAGGATGGCTTTGGCTACACGAGTTGATTGACACCAATCGCAAATCCTGGTATAATAAAACAGAAATAAAAAACAAAAATGGTTGATCTGTCTGCAATTCGAAATCATAAATTGCGCAATCTCATAGCAGCTTCCGCAAATTTTGCCGCACTTTCAGAAAAAGAACAAAAAGCTCAAATCGACAAGCTCAAGAATCTTCCAGCAGTTAAACAAAAGGAAATCTGCAAATTTTTCGACAAAGAAAACAAAAAAGAAAAAGATCTAAACAACGAAGAACAACTAGAAATACTTAAGGAATTATATAAAGAGGTAGTTGCCTTGGAAAAGAAATTTACAAAACTACTCAAAAAAGAACCAGAGATGAGATCACAGGCAGATGAAGGTAAAGAAATGGATGAACTTTTAAATAAAATAAATAATCATTAAAAAAACAAAAATATGAAAAACCAAAATTTCATTTCTGAAAAAAGACTGATTTTCATGAGTCCTGGCGGAAAACCAGGCGCAAAACCAGGGGCAAAACCAAAAGCTGAGGTTGAAAAAAAGCCTAAGCCAAAAGTAATAGGTTTCCAAAATCCAGATGGATCCGCCTATAATTCGGAAACGAATATATTTACGGATAAGGATGGAGTCGAGGTCACAATGAGCCCAGCTGATGCTGCAAAGGAAAGACAACCAGGCGCTGAACCTTTGACCAAAACACCAGAAGCCAAGACAGCACCCAAAAAAGCACCAGAAAAAGCAAAGACTCCAGAACAAATAAAGAAATTCATTGAAGGGAGAATAAGTACAGTACGCAAACGGCTTGGAGAACTTCTAAAAGACAAAGACAAATATCCTAAGGGCTTTGTAAAAGCAATTGAGGATCTTGATGCTTCATATGTAGCAATCTCAGACAAATTAAATACACTAAAAGATCTAGCTGGCAAAGAGGACTTCTTATCTGGATTGGTCGGGAAAATAGGCATGTTGGAACCTGTTGTAGCCGGAACAGAAGCAGTTGAAAAAGCCCAAAGAGCAGCAAAAGAAAAACTGGATGCAGCAAAAGGGAAACTAGAAAAAGCAAAAGAAGCGCTATCTCCCGAAAAGGTTAAAGAAGCAATCACAAAACAGTTAGGTGCGGGTAATGCAGCACTAATTGAGGCTATATATACCCAAATTTTCAAGGGAGAAATTGAAAGACGAATACAAGGAGCCCTAAAAAGAACAAGTGAAGCCCTAGAAGGCCTAGATAGCTTAAAAGATCCAGAAAAAATCATGCAAGAAGCACAAAAAGTAATAGAGTCACTCGAGGGAGCAACGATGGAAAAAGCGATGGAAGCGCTACAAGAAATAATTGGGGTATTTAAAGAAATGGTAGCAGAGGTAAAACGCCTTGAAGGCCTAGGAGGTGGAGGAAAACACACAAAAGCTGCGATAGAAAAGATGATAAAAGAAATAATTGCTGGTTTAAGCAAAGAAATCCCCAGGTTGGACGAACTAAAAGAAGAGTACGAAGAAACAATAATCATTGCCCATGTTGCTGACCAGATTGGAACACTAACTTACGGAGAGGAAGGGAAAGAAAAAACCATAGAAGTAACACCAGAAGTGATTCAGAACACGATTCGCCTTTATGCTTTAGGTAGGTATCGAACTACAGATTCAGGGCCTGAAAAAGCTATTCTCGACAAATTGTCAACAATGAAGATCCCAGGAGTCAAAATTGATTTCTTGGGAGGAACTGACGCAACTCACCACAGATTAAAGAAAAGCAAATCATACCACAAAAGAAAGGCTAAAGCTCTGGCAACACTTAGAGCTTTTCATAGTGCTGGGAAATTAAATATCCCTTTAACTCCTGCCCAGATCGCAAAAATGGAAGCATACGAAGCTCAAGCAAACGCTGGCAAAGGATATGAACATCTTAAAGGATTACCAGATGCTGAAAGAGACGAATTCCTTCAAGGTGGAGGCATTATGGATATGGCTTTAGCGGTACAGCGTGCTGAAGATATGAAGCAAAGAATTGAGGGGAAAGAGGCGACACTAACTGTTGATGGTCAACAAGGTCTATATGTAGAGCTTGGAACTACAGACAGAGAGAGGAGTGAGAGAAAATCCGGACTAAAATTTAGTCTAGTTGACAAAAAGCCAGGCAAAGAGCCAGGAAAAGAACCAGGCAAAGAGCCAGGAAAGGAGCCAGGAAAGGAACCAGGCAAAGAGCCAAGTAAGGAACCAGCAAAGGAGCCAGGCAAGGAACCAGGAAAGGAACCAGGAAAGGAACCAGGAAAGGAACCAGACAAGACTCCAACAGGGCCAAAAGACGATGAACCAGAGGAGCCACCAAAAACAAACGAACCGGAAGAACCGCCAGCGGATGATGAAAAAGAACCAGATAAACCAGGCGGGTCATACCAAAATCCAGATGGATCCTACTATGACGCAGAAACAGGGGTTTATGTTGATAAAGATGGGAATGGAGGTTCAATTAGTCCAGAAGAGGCTGCAAGACGAAGAGACCCAGACGCAGTCGACTTAGCAGGACCAGACGAACCAGAAGAACCACCAAAACCAACAGACGACGAGCCAGATGAACCACCAGAAGAAGACAACAAAGGCCCAGAGCCATCACCAGAGTTAACATCAAAACTCAATCAAGAACTAGAAAGGGACGCAGCAGAAGAAATGGGTTATCCATACATGTCTCTAGAAGACGCAAGAATAAGTGGTACAATTGTCGAAAAAGTAAACGCCGAAGGAGATACAGTCGTAGTAGCTAAAGATCCAGCTATGGTTATAGTCAGTGATCTAAAATCGTACCAGACAAAAATGGGAAAAAAATTCGGTAGGGAAAAATTTGTATACGAAATGGACAGCAACTATGCGGTAGTTCCAAGAAGAGGAGGAGCGAAAGCCAAACCAAAGCCCGACACAAAACCCGATGCGGAACCTGATCAAAACCCAGCGGAAGGACCATCTGAAGCATTAAAAGCAAAAGATGCAGAAACATCACTTGCTCTTAAGACTGAGTTAGAGAGTGCAGACAAAGCCATAACTGGCCTTCTCGACAACCTTGACGCCACGGTTGACTCGAACAATTTCGTAGTAAAAGGAACTGCCAAAGAGAAATTTACTGAAAAACGAAGAGAATTTAGAAAAGTAAGTGGAGCGGTCAGAGGAAAGCTGGAAGAAGCGAAAGTAGCTACAGCAGATGGGGACTTTGACAAGGCGCAAAAAGCTTACAGTGAAGCAGCCGACATATTAGAGAAGGCCCTTGCTGGCGCAACTGAAAAAGATGCTCAGGAAGGCTTGCTCTCTCAAGCATCAAAGGATGCCATTTTTGAATTAAGGACAGAGATTCACAAACGCAAACCCAAAATTGAAAAAGCATTCAAAGAAAAGCAAGCTTCTATAGCGGCCCTTGAAAAAGAATCAGGAACAGTATAAATCGAACAACGGAAAGAGCTCTATTACGATTGCGTGATAGGGCTCTTTTATAGAGCTAACCCTTTCTGCTCGTCCAACTCCTTTATCCTGTCGATGAAAAGGATACCATCAATATGATCGTTTTCATGAAGTACCTCACGGGCATTTAATCCATCAAGGGTCAAGGAGTGCTTAACTCCGTCCAAATCAAAGAATTCAACAGTTATTTCTCTAAAACGTTCAACATTACCATAGAGTCCTGGCAAGCTCAGGCAGCCTTCCTCCCCCACCTCAGTATCCCCACTGTGTGAAACAATCTTTGGATTGACCATTGCAATTGCCACCTGATCCTTGGTTCCGTAATACAAAACGACCCAAAAAAGTCGAATGTTTTTTCCAACTTGTGGTGCTGCAATGCCTAGGCCTTTTGCGTCCTCCATGGCTTTCTTCAATTGAGTTGCAAATTTCTTTAGACCGGCATCAAACCTCTTAACAGGTTCATTCTTCGCCCGCAAAATAGGATTATCTGCCCCTGTTATGATTTTCAATTTTTTCATTAGGCTATTTTTTTTAATTCTGCCTCAATAAACCCATCCAACTCTCCATCCAAAACGCTGTCAGGGTTGCTTTCTTCATAATCAGTTCGATGATCCTTTACCATTTTATAGGGATGAAGAACATAAGAACGGATCTGATTACCCCAAGCGATCTCCTGCGCACCCCCACGCAGATCCGAAAGCTCCTTGGCTTGCTGTTTCTCCATCAGATCCACCAATCGCGCATGCAAAACCTTCATAGCCTGGTCCTTATTTTGCAATTGACTGCGCTCATTTTGGCACTGAACCACAATGCCTGTAGGAACGTGGGTAATCCGCACGGCAGAATCAGTAGTATTAACAGACTGCCCACCATGACCACCTGCCCTAAATACATCCACTCGCAAATCATCAGATGCAATCTCTACTTCATCACTATGATTAATTTCTGGCAAAACCTCCAAAAGAACAAAAGAAGTTTCCCGCGTATGTTTAGAATTAAATGGCGACAACCTAACCAATCGGTGTACACCTGACTCCCCTTTCAAATATCCATATGCAAATTGCCCCTTAACCATGAATGTACAACTCTTAATCCCAGCCTCCTCCCCGGCCGACTTATCCAAAATCTCCACTGAAAAATCCATTTTCTCGGCATATCTCAAGTACATTCGCATTAGCATCTCAGCAAAATCCTGAGCATCAGTACCACCAGTCCCAGAATGAATCATCAATACAGCATTATTTTCATCATATTTGCCATTCAGAAAAGTCGAAATCTCCAGTTTCCTCCATCTTTCCGCCAAAGCCTTTACCATTTCACGAAACTCATCCGCCGCCTTTGGATCCTTTTCCGGATGAATTTCAGGCAGAAGCCCAATCAACTCATCGCTCTCATCCTTAATCCCTTCCCACACCTCAATCAACTTAGTCAAATTTGAGGCGCGTTGCCCAACCTCAGCAGCCTTATTCTTGTCATCCCAAAAACCCTCTGCTGACATTTCAGCGTTTAGCTTAGTAAGCTCATCTCGCTTTGAAGGTAAGTCTACTTTCTCAAGACCAACATCTATAAATCCCTTGATCTCCTCTAGCTGTGCCTTTATTTCATGCATAAAAAACTGTAAATTGTCGCAGACGAGTATAACATAAATATGTCCATAGCCCGTAAAATTCTCGGAAACACAATAGCCCAGGTTCTTGGGAAAGTACTGGTTGCCATTCTTGGGCTGGCAGTAGTAAAAATCTCAACTTCCTACCTTTCTGTAGAAGGATATGGAGAATACATATTAATATACGAATTTTTGGCATTCTTCGGTATAGCGGCAGATCTGGGGCTCTTTACCATAGCCGTAAAGGAGATGTCAGAAGACGAAAAGCAGATCCCCAAGATAATTGGAAATATTCTTTCTTTGAGGACAATCCTAGTGGTGGCAACAATGTCTGTTGCCATCATTATGGCCTTCTTAATCCCAAAATATCAGGACACCCGCATTCCTCTTGGAGTAGCAATTGCCTCGATCACGGTGATCATAACCATCCTAAACGGCACGATCTCAAGCGTCCTGCAAACCAAGCTGAAAATGCAGATTGCTTCAGCCACAACGGTTCTTGGGAAATTAATTTCAGTGTCCTTCATGGCTTATGTCGTCTTTTATGGCTTTCCTGATGACACAACGACAGGCTTCTACATGCTCCTGGTTGCAGGAATTATCGGGAACCTAGTAATGCTTTTGACAACAAACTACTACGTCCGCAAAATCACTCCACTAAAGTACCGGTTCGACATTGACTTATGGAAAGATGTCCTCAAAAAATCACTCCCCTATGGGATCGCACTTATTCTAAACACCATTTATTTCCGCATCGATTCAATACTGATCTCTCTTATGAGAGGCCAGGGAGAAGTAGGAATCTACGGTGTAGCCATGAAGATGCTTGAACATTTCGCCATTCTTCCACTCTACTTTATGAATTCAGTCCTCCCTGTTCTCACCAGAGCCATCAAGGAAAAATCTGACAAATACAAGGAAATCATCCGCTACGCATTTGACTTCCTTGCAGCGCTAGCAGTACCTATGGTTGTAGGAGGCGTAATTCTTGCTTTCCCCATAATCTTTATAGTATCCACACCAGAATTCCTCTCACGCATCTCAGAAGGATTTTACGGCTCTGACATTGCCTTCCAAATCCTAATATTTGCACTTTTATTCCAATTCTTGAACGTCCTTTTCGCTTTCATCCTCATCGCACTCAACAAACAAACAAAACTCCTCTACATAAACGGAGTTTGCGTAATATTCAATCTTGTTGCCAATATAATAGTAATCCCGATCTACGGATTCCGTGGAGCTGCAATAACATCAGTACTTTCTGAACTTTGTATATTGATCGGTACTTACACTGTAGCAAAGCACTACCTAAAATTCGAAATAAGCTTCAAAAACCTCGGTAAAATCATCCTTTCTGCGGCAGTCATGGGGGCAGCGGTCTATTATCTCCAACCAGTCACTTACAAATACCTCCAAAACTGGGGTGTACTTCTCCTCGTGGCAGTAGGGATAGCGGTATATGGCATGATGCTCGTAGGAACAAAAGTCATCGACAAAAGAATGCTAAGCTTACTTCGAAGAAGTCAGAAAACTAATTAATCAGGTGGTTCATTGAGTATATTGCGAAATTCTTCAGGATGTAAATCCCTTGAAATTGACCGTTTTCCTCCAACTAATGTAAAATCCAACAAATAACCCGTTTCCATGAAAAGTATAATCAGATCATTATTGGTAGTAATGCTTTTATCTTCAACAGCATTTGCTGGGAATGTATTTCCCGATGTTGATGAAACGTTCACCCCCTATTTTAGAGGAATAGAATTTTTGGCCGAAGAAAACATAGTTGGCGGATATCCAGATGGCACATACAGGCCGTGGAACACATTAAACCGCGCCGAAATGTTGAAAATAATAGCCGAAGGAGCCGCAATTTATTATGAATGGGATGAAAACATCTACGATTCATATGCCTCCAAAGATTGTTTCCCAGACGTGCCGGCAAATGTGTGGTACACGAAATATGTTTGCTATGGAAAAGAAAAAGGCTGGGTGAAAGGCTACGACGACGGCTCTTTCAAACCAGAACAGACAGTTACTTTTGTAGAAGGATTAAAAATAACCCTTCAGGGATTTGATATCGATTACGATGCTGACACAAGCCCTTGGTATAAAGGGATGGTAGATACTGCTGGCGACTCAAACTATATTCCTTGGAGCGTCGAAGGATTTTCCGAAGCTCTTGCAAGGGACGTAATGGCCGACTTGGTGACAAGAATTATCAAAGAAAATGATGAAGAACTTGATGAATATTTAGTGGAAGGCGGAGTAGATCATTATATGAATGTAGATTATGAGGTCATAGAATTAGGAGGAATTTGGGGATGGTATGACTATATGGAAACTGTGGACGAGCAAGCAGGTGACGGTGAGAGTGAAGATGATGATTCCGCAGACACAGATACCGGCACAGAAACAGCAACAGCAACCGAAGATCCTGAACCCGAACCTGAACCCGAACAAAGCTACGAAGAATATCTAGCTGAACTAGAAATAATTCTTGCAGCGATGACTCTCGACGACTGCCAAGACAACTACGGAACCTGTGGCACACAAAGCCTATGTCTCTTATCAGATGAGGACAGACGTTGCGGCGAACTATGGGCAGAAGAATACGAAAGGCAGGCTCAAGTCCTCCAAGAAGAATTTGAAGTTTTCGAACAAGAGATAACAGATCTAGTTACTGCAGGTACAATTATTACTTGGGATGAATATTACGCCCTCGAAGATCAACTCAACGACAAGTATTCAGGAATGGATAAAGATTATTCTTCGTGGGACAATATGGCGATCATAAGAGCAGACCAAATCGATCCAGAAAGTAATCCCAAAATAACCGGTACGACATGGATAACAGATTCTGCAATGTCAGGAGCATGGGATTGGGATCACCTAGATTTAAATGCCTATTTGTCAGGGGACATTAGTTTAAGCGACACCGCTACTCTATATTTCAGAAACTCAGTCATAAAAGTTACAGAAAGCGATCCGTTTAGTTTCAATGTAAACATAAATGACAGCTCCACATTTCATTTAAGAGACACCACTATCGAGGCGGATGCAGCTGCCATGCCATGGAGCTTTAACGATAACGCAACCATTATCCTCGATAATGTAACAGTTGAAGGTGGAGGCAGTTGGTATACAGCGGGGCCTAACGTTACAATTACCGAAATCAATTAGCCAATATGAAAAAGACAGTACTAGCCATTGCATTAACAATGCTAATTTCAACAACCGCACTTGCACAAGCAGTATTTTCTGATGTCTCAGATTCAACCACCTACAAAAAAGGAATAGAATTTCTCGCCTCAGAAAAAATAATCAACGGCCATCCAGATGGCACCTACAAACCAGAAAACACGCTCAACAGAGCTGAAATGATCAAAATTATTGCGCAGGGAGCGGCGACATACTTTGATTGGGAGAAGAATATCTTTAAGAGCTACACGAGCAAGAGCTGTTTCACTGATGTGCATTCAAACCTGTGGTATACAAAATACATCTGTTATGGAAAGGAAAAGGGCTGGGTCAAAGGTTACGATGACGGTACTTTCAGGCCGGAGCAAACGGTGAGTTTCGTCGAAGGACTCAAAATCACCCTAAGCGGTTTCGATCTTGGATATACCGAAAGCACAGAACCTTGGTACAAAGACGCAGTCAACAAAGCTAGCGACAGCAACTACATTCCTCCATCAATAAATGGCTTTGCAAATGGCTTGAAGCGGGGCGAAATGGCGGATATGGTCTCGCGCATCATAAAAGCTGAAACGGGAGAACTTGATGAATACCTAGGCGATTTAGCAGATCTCGTAGTGACATACGAAATAATCGAATCCGGTATTAATCTCACAGATTTGGAAACTGTGACATTGACCCCATAGTCCTATTTTAGCTTCCTGACTTGTGCCATAAAGTCATTTCCCCGTTCTTTGTAGTTTTTATACATATCAAAACTTGCGGCAGCAGGAGATAAAACAACTACCCCGCCCTTCTCGCTATCCGCATAAGCATCAACGACTGCCTCCTCCATATTATTGCGTCTCAAAATCCGAGTCGGTGACCCCTCTGCTTCTCCCAGCCTATCTTCGGCCCTAACCAAAGCATCTTCCATCTTTTGTGCGGTATCCCCAATCAAAATAACTGTATGCAGATTAGGCTTAGTGAGAATCTTAATGGCCCATTCATTATAAGAAAGTCCCTTGTCATAGCCCCCTGCGATCAAAATTGTTGGCTCATCAAAACTATCCACTGCAGCCATAGAAGTTTCAGGAGTTGTAGAATAAGAATCATTGAAATAACGTACACCACCAAGCTCTCGGACTTCCTGGAGACGATAAGGTAGATTTTTGAAAGTCTTAATAACCTCGTGAATCACAGATTTCTTTACACCTAGTTCATATGCAATCAAAACCGCCGGCAAAATATTCTCAAGATTATGAGAGCCAACCAATTTCATTTCTGACACATCTGCAATTCTCTCATCACCACAATATATATTTCCCCCCTTCACATAAGCGCCATCTACCTCGCCCTTCACACTCACCCACTTCAATTCACCCCTAACCAGTTGCTCATAAAACTTGCAGTATTCATAGTCTTTATTCAGGACAGCCAGGGAGTCCTTATGCTGATGGGCAAGTAGATTCTCCTTGGCATGCATATATTCATTCCTATCGACATGATAATCGAGGTGATCGCTTGTAGTATTAAGAATCACTCCATAGCGCGGACTTTTTTCTAGATCCTGGAGCTGGAAACTAGATAATTCCAAAACAACAACATCATCATTCTTCAACTCATCTAAAAATTCCACTGGCGGATTTCCAATATTTCCACCAAGATAAACATTCTTGCCACCCTTTTTGAGCATTTCATAAATCAGACTACAAGTAGTCCCCTTTCCTTTCGTGCCAGTTACTCCGATGATCGGACAAGGACATTGTTCGATGAAGAATTTTGTCATACTACTTACTTCAACGCCTTGAGCCTTCGCAGATTGAATCTGTGGCTCCAAAAAAGGAATGCCAGGCGTTCGAAAGACAATATCTAGTCTCTCCAAATTCTCCAGGTACTTCGGCCCCAATTTCACAGAAACACCTTGAGTAGGATCTATGTCCAAATCAACATTTTGATCACAAATGGTCAGGTTTTTGTGGCCATTCTTATGCAAATAATCGAGCATGGCTCGACCTTCGACTCCAAATCCCAAAATACCAATTTTACTTCGTTGATCCATTAAATAGTGGCTAAATTGTCCCAACCATGTTACAATTACTTATGTTAAGCGGTCAACAACAGTATTAATAGTAAAAGACGAAAATGGACAAAATCGACGAGTGGATGAATAGACTCTCTAAGGACCCTTCTAATTTAGAGCCTTCATCACAGAAACCCCAAAAAAAAGGGGACTTTCACAAAAAAAGAAAAAAACAGGGGAAGAAGGGACAGCCTCAAAAAGGACACCCCCAAGGGGAGCAATCTCAGGGAGGAAAATCCAAAAAGAATCAGAGGAAGAAAAATCATCCTCAGAAAGGTAGGCCCCAAAAAGGCAGGCCACAGAAAAGGCGGCCTCAAAAAGGTCAGAGCAAACCTGACAAAAAACCGGCACCAAAACCTAGAACATCAAAGCCAACTCCCATCCTAAAAGGGAAGCTAAAAGTCATTCCTCTAGGAGGTTTGAGCGAAATTGGTAAAAACATGATGGCACTAGAATACGAAAATGACATCATTATCATTGACATGGGATTCGAGTTCCCTAGTGAAGATTTGATGGGGATTGACTATGTAATCCCGGATGTCACCTACCTCGAAGACAACAAAAAAAGAATACGAGGGGTGATACTTACACATGGACACTTAGACCACATTGGAGGCATCCCATACATTCTGCCAAAGATTGGATTTCCACCAGTTTACGGGACAAAACTAACGCTTGGACTCGTAAAAAAACGCACCGAAGAATTCAAACAAGAGAAACAAACCCAGCTTCGCACAATAAACCCAAGCGAAACAATTAAACTGGGACGATTTGCATGTTCTTTTTTCAGGGTGGCACATTCTATCCCTGATGCGGTAGGTGTTGTCGTAGATACTCCAGTAGGAAAAGTTGTACACACCGGAGATTTTAAATTCGACGAGAACCCAGCCAGAAATCAACCAAAAGCTGAGACCAACAAAATGGAACAACTAGGTAAACAAAATGTTCTCGCACTGTTTTGTGAGTCTACAAATTCTCTCAAACCTGGGCACAGTATGTCAGAAAAAGATGTCGGGCATGCCCTAGATGAGGAGGTAGGAAAGTGCAAAGGTCGCATAATCATTGCTTCCTTCTCAAGCCAGATTGGACGAATCCAACAAATCATTGATGCCGCCCAAAAGCACAATCGTCAGATCTTTGTAAGTGGCAGAAGCATGGAAAACAATATCCAAATTGCTGCAAATCTGGGATATCTAAATCTCAAAAAGGACCTTGTAAAAAATATAAGACGATATAAAAACAAGACTGCAGACAAAGACACCCTGATCCTTACCACTGGTTCACAGGGAGAAGCAGTGTCAGCCCTAAGCCGCATGGCTAATGGTGAACACGCCCACGTTAAAGTCAAAAAAGGAGACACGATCATCCTTTCTTCCTCTCCTATCCCAGGAAACGAGCTTGCAATCAACACAATTATAAACAATCTGACCATACTCGGCGCAGATATCATTCATAATGAAATGAAAGATATCCACACTTCCGGTCATGGTAAGCAGGACGAGCTTGCAAGAATGATTAACTATGTCAAACCACAGTATCTGATACCAATTCATGGAGAATATTTTATGAGAAAGGGATTGGCAAAACTCGCACAAGAAAAATGCAGAATTCCAGAAAATCGCATAATAATGCTCGTAAACGGAGATGTCCTTGTCGCTGAAAAAGGAAAAGTCAGTAAATCAAAGGAAAAAATTGAGACCAAGTACATACTTATTGACGGTTCAGGAGAAGGGCAGGTTGGATCACGGGTACAAGTTGACCGCCAAATAATGGCGCAAAATGGTGTGCTCGTCGTACTAATCTACATCAACAAAAAGAGCAAGAAAATTACTAAAACACCAGATGTCGTTTCCAGAGGGTTCATTTACATGAGCGAATCAGACGAAATTATCAAGGAAATAACCAAGCTTGCAGCAGATGCATACAAAAACATCTCGGACAAAAACCCAGGTGCAAATCGCAGAGACATAAAGAAATACATTCGCCAAACAATAGACAAGGTAACCCACCAGAAGCTTGAAAGAAGGCCGTTAATTGTGCCACTTATTATTGAAAGCTAGGATCTTCCACAACTTTGACTAGCAACTTCCTCGGCACTTTTGAGGGTCTTCCATGAGGGCCCCCAACCAAAACGATCACCTTACCAGCATTTTTTGGTAACCCAATGTCAAGGGCTCTAGCAAATTCCGCATACATAGGGTGATTTTCATCCAAAATTAAGAGGTCAGTATCGTGAAGGCCGGCATAATCAGAGCTGCCTTTTATGGCGGTATTGATCCTATAAAAATCAGGTTGTTTAACGGTCCTCACACGTGCTACCTCGTCTCTTGCTTTCACTTTTGCAACCGGAGCAGGACTCTTATCAAGCTCCGCGAGCTCACTTTCAAAGGCGGCGGATGCTTGAGCATCCAGTTTGCGCCTCATCCCATCAACAAGCATTCTTATGGCGGCATCTTGGATTCCTCTCTCAGCTTGCAAATACTGCCACACCTTAGGGAAAACACCCTGTTTAAATCCCACATTTGTGAAGACGGGAAATATGGCTTCTGCCAAATGCTCATCCCCGTCAAATTCAGCCGCAACTTTTCGATCAAGCATCATGGCAAGATCCCCACGGCTGTGCGTAGCCATATATCGTCGCACATTACCATTTACATAAGTGCCTGCCTCGTCTTGTTTAGAAGGGCCGATATAAGTCTGCGCCAAAAGCTCACCCGTTTGAGAATTATAGAGCACTCCATACATCACTCCAATCGGCGATAGATCAATGTCCATCAAAGAATCCCTCCGACAGATATCTCTCATTTCAGGAGTCATCTGATATGGGATAGCAAAGAAGGTTTGACCGTCAATTTGGACCTTTGTATGAGGAGGAACTTTGTCCAACCTATAGTGTTGGCCTCCCCGTTCGACAGTTTTTCTCTTACGGCCCTCTCCCTTTACAGGGACTAAATAGAATTCTTCTCCTTCGATTTCTTCTACTCTATGGCGCGGCAAACTAAAGCCCACATGCATTCGATACGCTCTACTGCTAACAGTCCTAACTCTTACAATATCCATCAATTTTTGCCTGATTAGCTGGTGAACATATTCAATGGACACCATTTCTCCATCCAAGAGGTCTTCGGTAGCTTCAGAAGGGAAATTATCAAAATCCACCAACCTCTTCAGCTTATCAACTGCAACACAAGTTCCTCCATCTTCACAGGTAAACAAGCCGTCAATCCTCTCAAATCGCCTTCCATTCTTATAATAAAGCGGCCACTGACTAATATCTTTTTCCCCGAGATCAACCATGTTGAAAGCATCAGTAATGTCATCCAAAACAGACAATTTCTGACCAGGTTCGCCATCTGTTTCACCATCATCGTCCAAAACAAGAGCACTACAGCAGAGCCTTTTTTTCTGACTTGCAGGGTCATCAGTGTCAAATGGACTCACAGAGAGCTTCTTTAATGGAGCTTTGTCACCTGGAGCAGAAGGTTTCTTCTTGAAAAATCGACTATATGGACGTATTTCCGGGACAACTCTTCCTGCCAAACTTTCCACAGCTAAAAGCCATAGATGTCTATACAGCGGATGATCTTTCTCAATCCCGGGAATATGAGCCACACCCCTCTCATCCAGGAACACAGCAATAGGGACGTTCTGGGCATCATCAAAAGTGCACTCCAGCTCATAATATCCTGAGAGATTACTTTTCCTCTCAGTATTCAGGCCATATTTCCTAAGTACCCAACTCTTAACACCACATGCCTCTAGCTCAGAGACAGCAGTAACTCTATTGAATATTTTCAAATTCTGCACACAACCAGCAAAAGGATTTCGACTATCTGTGGCGCCATTATAAATAACAACCGGATCATCCAAGTCTCGACAAGTACGAACAAGCTCAATATACCTCGAGATCAAACCATCAACCTCTTCTCTCGCCGGGAAATTCATCTCTTTTTCCATTTCAGGCAAGCGTTCCAAAAGTCTCCCAATAATTTGCTCATTTCGTGCGGTAATGCCTTCAATCCCTTCGACATCAATACTAGGTGCGCTTAAGGATTTCTCGTATTCAGCGACTCGCCTACGAAATTGATCTAGGCGGCCACGAGATTCAAACATGTCTCCAGCTAGACCTATAGTCTCCCCATCAAGACGTTCAGAAATTTCTTCTAGCAAAGTTGCCTCAAGAATTCTTATCATGAGCTTCGTCTGGGCTTCATCGGCTGGCTTATATTTGAAATCTCTAATCTTCAGGCTTAGGTCTTCGTCGATATGCAATTTCACAACTTCTCTTTTCAGGTCGCCCTCTTCTCTTTTAAGCTCACAAACCGCTACAAAACAGCCTTTGTCGCCTCTCTCAAAGCGGATATTTTGAATGGTCAAGGGCTTAGACAAAACACCATCATCTACCTTTCTATCCGAAGAAAACTTTGTCCAATCTAATCCATCTTCAGCATGCCCCTGGATATTTTCCCTATGAAAATCACTTACCTCCCTGGCTTCACCAAAAAGAAAGGTCATCTTGACGCCATCATCTGCTCCGATTGTTTCTAGATTACTGTCAGAAGCGAGTAATCGCTTCACAAAACTCCTATCCTGAATTCCAACAGTAGTCGTAACTTTTAGAAGTTCCTTAGCTCTATCAATAAGCGCTTTCAAAGTCACTGCCAGAGCTTCATCTCCATCCAAAAGAGCACAAACTTCATCATATTGAGCTCTGCTTAGATTCTTGGGATGTAAAAGTGCACTGCAATACTTCTCCTTCAATCGAGAATCATCAGCAAAATTTGGTATACCCTTAATGAACGTGCGAACTTCAACGAACTTCCCCGCGACAGCAAGGGTAGAAGCAACCTGACGATTAGTATCAGCCAAAAGTAAAGCCCACGGCCCTTCTGCATGTCGTCCCTTTTTATTCATAACGATTGCAGCAGCCAAAAATCTATCTGAATTTTTGCTGGTTTTCAAAATCGTTCTTACAAAAACAACATCATAGGTTACATTATCAGGATTATCTTCAGTCAAAGTCGCTAGTGCCGGTAAAGCACGCTTTTGCCCACTTCTTTGATAAAAAGAATCTTCGTTTCCGGGATAATTTGGCACCAGATAACCTTCCAACAATTCTAGCTCCCATTCCGTAGTCTCAAATTGAGGAAGAAATTCTGCCGCTACTTTTATACCATCTGCCACAGTCTCAGCACTTCGATCTGCACATTCAAAGCAGGATTTCACATAATAATACGCTGCTCCACGACCTCTTATCCGACCTTCACGAAGTTGTTGTTCGAAAACCTCGATTACCTTCGCGTGATTTCCCAGCGCATATTCTGCTTCAAGAAGCCTGGCGACACAGACACCCCTGACTTCTAGAGGAATTTTAGGTGAATCTTCATGGTTTAGTAATTTATCAATTGCACTTACAATTTCAGAAGGTTCAGCGCTATCAGGCTCAGCAAAGAGCCTTAAAAACCCGGTTAACATAGCAAAATAAATGTCTGCTGGTATATCTTCATCATTATAGGCCTTCTTTAAAACAGAATATGCTTCCCCCATATTCTTGTCGCGCAAGGCGGTTCCCCAAAGTGCTTTATAACGAATATCCTTAGTTCGATATCTGGTCTCGGCCTGCGTAAAGGCTGCACTAGGTAAAGCCTGAACACCTTGATCTCCAGTACCATCAAAAAAGCCGACATCATAAGGAGGAATAAGTTGAGTCACAGCCCTTTTTCGCTCCTCCCACATCTGTCTCACATCGTTCCCTTCACTTCCATCAAGCTGCGCTGTACGATTCTCAGCACTTGCGACAAATTGCTCGCCCCTATCAATAATTCTATTAGCCTTACGATAATCGCCCTTAAGCTGAACACAACATGTAGCAGCATATTTAGCAAATATAGTTACTGCCATTAATGAAAAAGCTGCAGACACAGCTGTCCCCATCGAGTGGCCGCCATTAAATCCTTTGCACTCTTGATAAACCATCTTCATCATTTGCAGTCTCACCTGATCACCCTCTTCTTGATGCTTAAGGAGATCGTTAAAGGCAGTAGAAAAGCGTATGTCCATATTGCTGAACACATCTAAATTTTGTAGAACAAAAACAAAGGCTTCATCCAGCTTCCCCCTTGATCTTTGAAAGTCATAGTAGGTGTCAAAAAACTCAAAACGCCTTTTATTGCCTCCTCCAACTTTCATTTTAATACCAACCTCAAGGAGCCTGGCAGTTTCTTCAGGAAATTTTCGTGTTAGGCCTCTTTCATGAAAATTATCGAGGAAATGTGTTAGCAAAAGGTCTTTTGGTTGCAGCTCAAAAGCTCGTGCTCCTACAACCATACAACGTCTCCAACATTCATCTACTTTTGCTGGGTCATCACCATAATGTGCACCATTATCCCCGGCTTTGCGATATCTCTTGTCCCAAAGCATTAAATCCCAATAATCAAGTCGTTCAACTTCAGCAATACTACGACCAAGGACATCTGCTGGCCTTAATTGTGCAGCTTCAATCCTGGACATTTCTTTTCCGACTCTAGCAGGTGCATTATGAGGCACCTGCATTTGCTCCACTACATCCATTGCTCCAATTCCACCCCCAATACCTGCGAGCATTTCTGGAGAATGAAAAGAAGTTCTACGCTCGATTGAATCGGTTAAGCTATTTACGCCCTTGTCGACGCCAGGGAGAGGAATATTTACAAATTTTTGCACGTGGGTTTGCCCAGGGAGATCAAGTCCAAGTGCATCACCAGATGGGCTTGCCGTCTGGGAAGCACGCCTTAAATCATCGATTAGACTAGATGTAGTTCGCGGTCCCTCAGACGGCATATCCTTTTATTAAAGGCGATTAAATCTACAATATTGGGAAGTTTTCGTAAAGGAAGAGTTTGGCAACGGGAAACATTTCGGCAGTTTGAGAGGTGGCTTTATTATGCGGATTTTTGGCTAGTTTTCCCCGGGGATTTTCACTAATATACATTACAAGAAATCAATACCACCACATCGGGGTGTGGCTTAGTTGGTAAAGCGCACGGCTGGGGGTCGTGAGATCGTGGGTTCAAGTCCCGCCACCCCGACCA